>JBDKVB010000118.1 GCA_039679385.1 Armatimonadia bacterium
ACCGGCAAGACCGCCCTCGATGTGGCCCGGGAGATGCTGGAGGCCGATCGGCAGCGCAGGCAGTAAGGCTCCGACCCGCCGGGATGCCCTGGCGGGTCGGAGAGGATCGCCTGGATTGGTGCGCTCATCAGGACCAAAGGGGTCCCGCAGACTCGAAGAGCGCGGCGGTTACTCGGCGTCGTACTCCACGACCAACTCCGGCGCCAGGATGCCCTCCTTGGACACGTAGGAGGCGCCGTCCGTCGTGGTGGGCACGATCACGATGCCGAGCTCGGTTAGGCCGGTCAGGTCAACGTTCAGCTTCCGCGACTCCCACACATCCCGACCGACGCGTCCGAGAACCGCGATCTCTTTCCCCGGCTTCGGTCGGTTGGCGAAGGTGATCTTGTTCTCATCCCACGGCTCCGTGACGAGGTAGATGCGTCCCGAGTCGTTGCTCTCAGCCGCCTCGGACGCCGCACCGCGCAAGCGGAAGGTGACCGACACCGGCTTGCCCGGGATGCTGATCGGGAACTTGATGTAGGTGATGTTGTAGCTCTCGTCCTCCATCACGTTGTTCCCGCCGTCCACGAGCAGGTTCGCGGCCTGCCCGAAGTTGGTGCTCGGGCTGCCGGCGCTCACGTAGGCATCACCGCTGGCCTTGATCGTGATGCGCCCTCGGTTGCCCAGGTACTCCACGCGACTGCTTCCTTTGGTCTCCTGGCGCCCGTCGGCCCAGACCAGTTCCGCGTTGAGTGCCTTGTCGGCCTTCGGCCCCCTACTCCCGACCTTGATCTGCACCGGGACCGTCACCGTCTGGTCGCGGGCAACCTTCACCGGCACTTGCGCCGGCGTCACCGAGATGCCCTCCGACGTCGTCAGACGCAGCACACCATCGAAGTCGCGGTCCGTGCTGTTGCCAAGGGTCACAACGCCCGAAGCAGTGGGCTCCAGGTCGCTGACTGTGGCGGTCGGAAGGACCATCCCCATCTGAACCACCCGCTCGCGCTCGATCTCCAGGCAGTTCAGCAACGGCGCCTGCGCGGGGCTGCCCTGAGTCTTCGGGACGAACTCGAGCGCCAGGTCACCGGAGACCTCGATGCCGCGGAACTCCTTCGTCACGACCCGGTTCGGCCCGCCCGCCGTGGCGTAGAGGTCGAAGTTCTGCGCCACGGTCTTCCCCTGGAGCTTGATGTCAAAGACACGCTGGCCGCGCTTCGTGCTCTCCGTGTCGACAAACCCCAGGCGCACGGTGTAGACCGCCGCACCGTCCTCGGGCTTCACCAGCGTCAGATTGCACTTCGACAGGCCCGCATAGCCCGAGGAGTACACCCACGGGGAGTCGGTGCCCGAAGCCTGGAAGGTGTCCGCCGACTTGCTGAAGTAGCCGCCACCGGCGAGGCCGCTCACCGACATTCCCAGCGCCAGTTGCATCCGACCGCTCGGGCGCGGGAAGGACAGCCACAGCTTGCCCTTGTCGTCGGTCCGGTCGCCGGGGCCACCGAGGTTCACCGACAGGTGCTTCACGGGCGTCGTCGGCGCACGGTCGCTGTACATGCCCCAGGCCTTCTCCTGCTTGCGGGGTGCCAGGACGGTCGTGCAGTGGATGGAGAAGAGACACAGGCAGCCGGAACTGGCCTCCGGAACGACCACGAGCCCGTTGGCGGGGATCATGTTGATCCAGCATCCGGGACGCTGACCAGCGAAGTGTTCGGTCCCGCGCTCGGAGGCGAGGTCGTAGTAGCCCATGCAGTAAGACCGGAACAGCAGAGCGTTCGGACACCCCGAGATCGTGCCACAGTGGTGACCCGGGCGCTCGAACTCCCAGATCGAGGATCGCCCGGTTACCGGGTTCTCACGCATCTTCTGCTCGCCGGTGTGCAGGTCGAAGGCCCAGGGCTCGGCGACCAGCATGTCACCAATCGCCAGCGGACGGATGCGGTACCCGATCGCCTTGCTCCACAGCAGTGAGCCGTCCTTCTGCGCCAGGACCGTTGCACGTCGGGAAGCGTACTCGCCCGAAAGGAACTGCGGCCAGTAGTGGCCATTGCTGTGAGCGCCGCAGAACACGAGGACGTCCTTCGTGGCGATCAGCGACAGGATGTGCATGCCGCAGTCGGTCAGGTCGACCGGCTTCTCCCAGGCCGTAGCGCCCGACTTTGCATCGAGGGCCACGACCACCCGCACATCAGTGTTGCCCAGCAGCTTGAGGGCGGCTGCAGAGTCAACCTTCTCCCGCGCCATGATCTCCTGGATGCGGGTCTTCAGGGCGACTTCGCGCTGCTCCGGCGTCGCTCTGTCGTCGGGGAAGAACACCCGCCCACCATCGACGGCGATGGCGTTGTTGCGGATCTTGGTGCCGCGGTACACCCAGCGGGTCTCACCGCTGTCCGCGTCGATGGCGAAGAGCGCCTTGCTGTCCAAGGTGGCACTGGCCGCAGATCCATAGAGGATACCATTGACGACAGCCACATAGGACCAGCGGTTGTTGCCTTCCTGGACTTCGCTGGGGATGGCGTAGGTCGCCACGGTGTTGCCCGTGAGGTTGTCCAGGCGCAGGCACTTGTCCTTGGTAACGACGAACAGGCTGCGGTCGTCGGCGGCCAGGTTACTGCACTCGCGGACCATGCCCACACGGTAGGCGCCGGGAATCTCCCGCTCCCAGTTCATGAGCCCGTTGTAGGCGTCGAAGCACATGATCCGGTCGATGCCCTGCAGGTAGACGCGCCCGTTGATGGACAGCGGCGCGGCGTTGCCCGAGTGACGGCTCGGGACCTTGTCCGGACCCGGCTCGCCATACCACAGGACGCCCAGCGGGCACTCGACAGCGGTGTCAGTCGAACTGGCGGTGTTGCCCGGAGTGCCGTACTGGTGTGTCCAGGCACCGGCGCCGGGCAGCGCTCCGCGAAGGTAGCTCATCCAGACCCCGTCGGCCGCGTCGATCCGGCAGCCCGTGAACTCCGGCGCTGCAGCCCATTGCCGGAGGGCTTGCTCATCGAGCCTCGCGACGGCCGAGGAGCTCACCTTCGGCTGGCCGAAGTACACCATGCCGCCGCAGGGCTTCAGAACCCGCAGCACCTCCGCGGCGGGCACGTCGACCTTCCCCCGGAGCAGCGCGTCTTCGGAGACAACCAGATTGGCGAAGTAGCCGGAGTAGGGGAGAGAGGCCAGGTTGCCCTGGTCCACCGTGATGCGCGACCCGTACATCCCGGTACGGTCCAGCGTCGCACGAGCCGCGGCGACCTTCTCCGGATCCGGGTCGACAGCGTAGACGTTGAGCTCACTGCGGCGTGCGAGCTCGTAGGCAAGCCTTCCGGTGCCGCATCCAAGGACGAGGCAGTAGCCTCGGGTGATCCCGGTTGTGTCGAGGATCTTCTTGGCAGCATACCGGCAGACCCGCGTCATCTCATCCTGGGGGAAGGGCTCCGCGGTGGTTGCCGGCGCCGGGGCTACCTGCGCCGGTCGAGGTCCGACGGCGAAACACTCCACGACACCCGTGTCGGTGCTCACGAACAGCTTGCCGTCCGAGACCGCCAGACCCTTCGCCGTGCCATCCACAGAGGCTTCCCACAGCTTCGCGCCCTTCGCACGGTCCAGGGCGATCACGCTGCCGGCACCGCCGGCGATGATCCCGTCCTTGGTGACGATCATGCACTCCAGGCCCTCGCGGGCGAAGTTGAACAGTGTGCAGGCGTCGATCCCCCTCTGGTTTGCCACCAGGTCATCATCGATCTGTTTGAGCTGGGCCTGGTAGTCCTTCGGACGGGGGCTGGCCGAACTCAGGTTGCTGCGCTTGGTCTCAAGTCCCTTGCGCAGTCGACTGAGGTCCGGGTACTTGACGCGATCCAGGGCACTGATGCCACTGTCCTTGAGCATGTAGGAGACAGCCGGTGTGACCACCAGGCGCTTGCCGGGGTACCAGGCGAACCCGACCTTCCCTGTTGCCTGTTCGATACCCGCGACCTGGGCCTCCGTGCCCGAGTAGAGCTTGTCGCCCTCCAGAAGCGCGTAGGTGCCGCCGACGATCCCCACGGAACGCCAGTTTCCACCGGACTGGTACAGCCACTTCCCATCAGTCCGGCTGAAGGCGGCAGGCATGTTGCGACCGGCAGCCAGGAACAGAGCGGTCTTGGAGGCGAGGGCATAGCCCTGCGGGGAGAACCCATCTCGTCCGCTGGACCTGTCGGAAAGGGTGTCATTGAGCCACACTCTTGACCCGTCAGAGGCCTTCACGGCGTGCAGGTAGATGCGCTCCCCTGGGAAGATCCCGGCGGCGAAGTAGGCGATGCCGTCGTCGACAACCACACTCGTCCGAACCGGCCATAGCGAGATCATCCGGCCATGCCCGAGGACACGCTCATCAGTCGGTCCGCCCTGACAGCGCCAGACCAATCCCCCGGTCGCCGCATCCAGGCAGTACGCGCAACCATCGTCGGAGCCGAAGTAGACACGCCCCTTATCGACCATCGGGGCCAAGCGAACCGGCCCTCCGGTGAAGTAGGTCCAGCGCACCCGACCGGTGGCTGCCTCTACGCAGTACAGCTTGTTGTCCGCAGAGGAGCCGAAGTAGAGCAGTCCGTCCGCCACTGCCACATGGAAGGCGTCGTCAAACCTGAGGCGAGGCCGTTCGAGCATGCCCTCGAGGGGCTCATGATGTGGGTCTGCCCAGGCGTTCTGTGGCGGGACCGGCGACTTGAAGGTCCAGTGCTCCTGCAGCGGCCATGTCAGGGCTTCCTCCGACACGCCGCTGCGTGCAAGGTCGCGCATGTAGGTGGGCCAGTTCTCTGCACAGCCACAGGCTGTGAGCAGGATGGCTGCGCAGACGCACAGCACAGACACCAGCGGGAGTCGTCCTTGATAGGTGGTCCTTCTCATCGTTCGAGGCCTCCGTTGCTGCTCTGCAACCTGTCTCAGTGGTTGATGCTGTCGGTTGAGTGTAGTATAGTGTCCTCACAACTTGTGAAACCTAATGACACAATTCCCGGGGTCGTCTTCCGGGTATGGAGTCGGCCATGACGCTGCGTCCCGCTCTCCGCCTGCTCGCCCTACTCGCCGCGCCCTTACTTCTCTCTTCACTTCCCTCCGCGGTGACCGCGTGTCCCTATGACATCCGCGACGCGGGCTTCATTGTCCGCGACCCGTCTCCCTACAGGCTAGTATTCTATGTTAACGATACAACGCCCTCCCGGGAAAAGCTGCCCGTGTGGGTAGATTCTGCTGCCCGCAGTGAACTGGGCGAGGCCAACGTGGTTGCTGAGGTCGCCAACCTTGCACGCCTCGACAAGACAGACCCTCTGCGGGTTCACTTCGAGAGGCTCGCACCCCAGAAGCTTCCCGCACCCGTCCTGATCTCTCCTCGCAACCAGGCCTTCCTCGTGCCTGGCTTCGACACGACCCAGATCACTGAGCAATCGGTGACGGACTTCGTGCGCAGCGTCGTCCGCTCTCCAGTGCGAGAGCAACTCGCGCAGCACTTGGTCGACGCCTGGTGTACCATCCTCATCCTGCCCGGTGCTGACGCCGTCGAGAACCAGCGGGTGACGAAGGCCGTTGCCGAGGCGCGCAAGGCAATCGTGGGCACCACGACGCCCATGGGCACACAGATCCGGGTGCAGCCGTGGGTGATCACCACCTACGCCGGAGACCCCGTGGAGTCCGTCGTGCGGTGGTCCCTGGGGATGACCGACAAGGAGCCGCCGCTGCCTGAGGTCGCGGTCGTCTGGGGAATGGCCCGGCGCATCGGACCGGTCCTCAAGGGAGATCAGGTCAGCGCTTCCTCCGTGGGGAACCTCCTGCGTCTGCTGGGCGAGAACTGCACTTGTACTTCCGACCCCGCCTATCTGATCGGGCCGTCCGTTCCCTTTGTGTGGGACGAGAAGCTTCGTCAGGCCACGCGGGACGCGCTAGGTTTCGATCCCGATAGCCCGCAGGCCCGCAGTACCCTGTCCGGTGTATGGACCACCCTTGAGCCCGGTGCCGAACCGAATGAGAACGTTTTGCCAAATCCCGGAGGAGGATACATTGAGTTCCCCGCGGAACCGGGGCAGGGCGAGGGCGCACCCGAGGGCGATGACCCGGACGCAGTTGGTGCCGCGCCCACGTCGTGGGAGAACCGAGGCCTGAAGGTAGCAGCCATCACCGCTGTCGGCCTCGGCGGGGCAGCCGGCGGCGGCGGTGCTCTCGTGTGGTGGCTGCGTCGCAAGCGGTGCGTCTGAAGCTACTGAGTACAGGGTGGGCCACCTATGTCCGCGCTCAAAGTCATGTTCAGTGAGATCCGCCATCGTCTGTTGAGTTTCCTTGTGGGCTTGCTCGCCGTCATCGGCGCAGTAACGCTCTTCGTCTCCCTGGTCACCATGGGCCGTGCCTCCAACACCGAGACGCAGCGCCTGATGCGTAACCTCGGCTTCAATCTCCTCATCGTCCCCGCCGGAACCGACCTCGCCGACTTCTGGGCCACGGACTTCGTCAAGGGTGACATGCCGGAGGAGTACGTCAAGCGCCTCGCACGTACCCACGGCATCATGGCAGACCACTACGTCGCCACCCTCGAGAAGAAGATCGAGTGGCGCGGACGTGAGGTTCTGCTCACAGGTCTCCTGCCCGAGGTCCACGCCATCGACGCGCCTGCCACCAAAGCGCCAATGGGCTTCCAGATCAAGCCTGGAAGTTGTCTGGTGGGGTCTGCCCTGGCCAGATCGCTCAAGCTAGAATCTGGACAGACCCTTGAGGTCCTCGGCAAGAAGCTGAAGGTCACCGAGCGCCTCGCAGAGGACGGCAGCAAGCAGGACATCCGCCTCTACGCCAACCTCCGCGACGTCCAGTCAATGCTCAAGATGCCCGACCGCATCAACCAGATTCAGGCCCTTGGGTGTCTGTGTGCCGGAGCGACCCTTGACGACCTGCGCAAGCAGATGGGAGCCGTGCTCCCGGACTCCTACGTCGCCGAGATCCGTTCCATCGCCACCGCAAGGTCGCAGACACGGAAGATGGTGGAGGAGCACGTCGGGTTCATCATGGCAGCCGCCCTGGTCGTCTGCGCGGTGTGGGTCGGACTGCTCTCGCTGCTCAACGTCAGGGACCGGCACCAGGAGATCGGCATCCTGCGTGCCCTCGGTTTTGGCTCTGGCCGGATCATGGCTCTCTTCCTTGGCCGGACCGTTCTGATGGGCGTGATTGGTGCCGCGATAGGATTCCTGATCGGGACGGGGCTGGCGCTGGAGTACGGGCCTGACATCTTCAAGTTCACTTTCGCCAAGGTCAAGCCAGCCTACGACTTGCTGGTTTCTTCGCTGGTGGCTGCCAGTGTTATCTCCGCCCTGGCCGGGTTCCTCCCCGCCATGGTTGCCGTGACCCAGGATCCTGCAGTCACCCTTCTGGAGGAGTAAGTGTGGTTCGTCTGGAGGGCATTACCAAGCGTTACCGTTCCCACCGAGGCGAGGTTCGAGCCCTGTCAGAGGTCTCCCTGGAGGTCACCCCGGGGGAGTTCGTCGCAGTTCGAGGTCCGAGCGGCAGCGGCAAGTCTACCTTGCTGCTGACCATCGGTGGGATGATCCGCCCCACAAGCGGCACCGTCAGTGTCAACGGGACGAACCTGTATTCCCTCAGCGCCCAACAACGCGCCGGCTTCCGCGCAGCGCATGTCGGGTTTGTGTTCCAGATGTTCCACCTGGTTCCTTACCTGACGGTGCTGGAGAACGTGCTCTTGCCCTCGTCGCTGGTTGCGCAGCCGGGGGCTCGCGACCGGGCGGCATCCTTGCTTGAGCAGTTTGGCATGGGCGCCCGGCTGGAACACCGGCCTTCGGAACTGAGCACAGGTGAGCGCCAGCGCACAGCCATTGCGCGAGCCCTCATCAACAAGCCGGAGCTGGTTCTTGCCGACGAGCCAACGGGGAACCTGGATCCGGACACCGGCCGTCAGATTCTGCAGTACCTGTCCGAGTTCCACCGGGGCGGGGGCACGGTTCTCGTGGTCACTCACGAACCGTGGGTCGAGGAGTACGCACAACGGACGCTTATCTTGCGCGAAGGCAGACTCGCCGAGGCCGTACCTGAACTGAGGTCAGCTAATGCGTAACGCACGAGCCGCCTTCACCCTGATCGAGTTGCTGGTCGTCATCGCCATCATCGCCATCCTGGCGGCGATCCTTTTCCCGGTCTTCTCGCGTGCCCGGGAGCAGGCGCGGCGCACCCAGTGTCTGTCGAACCTTCGCCAACTCGGCATGGCGGCACACATGTACTCCCAGGATTACGACGAGATACTGCCCTGCGACTACTACGCCTGCAACAGCAGCACGACTCACTCCCGTCTGGTCGCGCAGATCAGGCCCTACATCAAGAACCTGCAGGTCATGTACTGCCCGTCGGTCTACAGGGTCGCCACCTGGATGCCCGACTTCGCGCCGACGGAGGCGAACATGGCCGCGGGGAACATCAGCTACTACTGCTTCAGCTACGACCGTGTCCCCAACACCGTCAGCCCCGGCAAGTCGAACTACAGCACGTGGATCAGTTGGGGCTTCCTCCCTTCCAATGCCGGCAACACGCCCCGGGTTATGGATGAGTCCTGGGATCCCTCGTGCTGGCTCTTCTCTGACGGCTGGTGCAAGCTGACGCGGGACAACTACGGGATCACGATCCACGAGTCCCACAACGGCTCCATCAACATCTGCTACCTCGACGGCCACGTGAAGTTCCAAGGCGGCGAAGCCAAAGCCGTGTTCAAGTAGCACCGGCGGCCCACACCTGCAACTACCCAGTCTCTGTCCCATCGCCTCCTCAGGGCTCACCTCCGGCGTCGCGGTCTCTCGCGCTGGAGGTGACTGCACGTCTGGGGCGAAGTGGACCCGGTGACAGCCAACCTCCACGTTAGGGGGACGTGAATCATGGTCACCGTAGACGGCCGCAAGGTTGTTGTCGACACGAAGACCCTCACGGCCTGCATCGAGAACGGTTTTCTCACCTCGCTCCGCAGCAAGCTCGACGGTGAGGAGTACCTGTCCCACTCCGACGTCAGTCGCTCGGCGCTCCAGCTCCTCTATCCCGGCCAGCCGCCGGTCGATGTGGTCGGCAACCTCGCCGCACAGATCACCGGCCACCAGCTCTCCAGCCATGCCGCTGAGCTCCGGTTCAGTGGCTGGGAAGCGGACGGGGTGCTGCACCTCAGCGAGGACCTCGAGACCGGCGACCTGATTGTCGAACCTTCTGCCTACTCCTCCCGCTCAGGCGTCCTGAGCTGCCGCTGGCTCATGCCCGGGCCACGCCGGGACCTCGAGCTCGTAGCCCCCTTCTTCCAGGGCATCAAGCTCCCCCTGAACGATCCCTTGCTGCAGCGCCGGTGGTTCTGGCCACAGTTCTGGGAGGCCGGTCTGGCGATCCTCCAGGGCCCCAAGGGCGGCTTCTGGGTCCACTGCGAGGATGACCACTACCGCTACAAGGCGCTGAACATCGAGGCTGGTGTGCTGGGCTTCGAGACCGAAGCCTACGGGCCGCTGGATGGCAGCCTCGGCGCCGGCGGCCTTCAGTGGCGCCTCGGCGTCTACCAGGGCGACTGGCAGGTCCCTGCCGCCGCCTACCGTGACTGGCTGTGGCAGGCCTACGGTCTCGCCGAGGAGCAGCGCCGACGCCTGGGCTGGGTGAAGGACATCCGCTTCGCGCTCTCCTGGTACGGTGGCGACCCGGCGATCCTCGACGCCCTGGCCCGCAAGCTCGATCCCCACAAGGTCCTGCTCCACTTCTCACAGTGGCGCACCGACGCCTACGACGAGAACTACCCGACCTACGTGCCCTCCGAGAAGGCGCGTGCAGTCTTCGCCAAGGCCAAAGAGATGGGCTTCCACCTCATGCCCCACTGCAACTCGGTGGACATGGACCCCACGAACCCGGCCTATCACTACCTCCGCGATTTCCAGTACCGCGATGTTCAGACCCGCCGCCTGATCGGCTGGGGCTGGGACAAGGACGCCGGTGGCGTGCTCGGAGTGCCCAACTCCTACCACTCGCTCTCCGAGAACCGCCGCCGCAAGGTCATGGTGAAGATCCATCCGGGTCTCGCCATGTGGCGCTCGATTCTCGCCGAGAGCATCCAGCAGGCCGTCCGCGACGTGCAGACCGATACCGTCTTCATCGACGTCACGCTCTGCAGTCACAACCTGCACAACTGCCTGGTCGAGAACACCACCTCCAGCGAGGGAATGAAGCGGATCATCGCGCAGATCGCCGGGCTTGACGGTGGGCTGGCCGTGGGTGGCGAAGGCCTCAACGAGATCACCATGCAGGGGCTGTCCTTCGCGCAGGCCCACCTGTTCCAGAGCTGGCATGCCAGCGCCGAGGGTCTCGCACGCACTGGAGGCTGTGCGCTCAACGACTTCCTGTGGGGACGTCTCTGCCGCACCTTTGGCTACAGTGGCCTGTCGGGGAAGGACGAGAACGAGCGGCTGCGGATGCGCATCCACGAGGAGCACGGCGCGATTCCGACCGTGGTCGTCCACAGCGCCGAGGAGATCGACAACCCCAACGAGGGCGTGCGACGTGCCCTTGACCTGGCCCGATCCTGAGGCCCCAGGGCTTCCGCCCTAACACAAGGGGGCAGCGCCTTCCACAGGCGCTGCCCCCTTCCCGCTACATGAGCTCTTGCGATTGCCTTTGAGGTGACCGCCTACAGGGCGATCTCGTAGGCGAAGGAGCTACCGTCGCATTCCATGGCCACTTCGTCGCCCTGCTGGTTGAAGCGGACCTCATGACGGCTTCCGGCGGCATCCACAGCCTGGGCCCCCTTGACCTGCATCCCACGGCAACCCAGAGCAGACAGGCGCAGCGTGAGACCGAAGGCCGGGCTGTTCGGAAGCGGAGTGACCGTCAGTCCCGTGGCAACCTTCTGCACGCGGAAGGCCCCGTTCGTCACCGCGAAGCCGAAGTCCAGCACCTTGCCCTCGGGATTCATGCGCTCCGGTCCTATCTCCTTGACACCCGCTGGCGGCGCGAGGGTGATCGCCGTGATTCCATCGGCATCGCGTTGAACCTTGAGCGTGCCCACCCATACTGCCTGGTCCGCGATCGGCACCGAGGGTCCGCGCAGCGACAGACGTCCCATGGAGTCGTACATCCCCAGGGCTGCCATGTACTCCCCGGCAGCCTGATCCGCCGGCACAGTGACAGTCCGGCTGTAGCGGATCTCGCCCTTCCACTGACTCGTGGGCGTGGCCGGTTCATGGTCATCCTGGAAGGAGATCTTGTCCTTACGCGCCGCCGACTCGTTGTAGAAGTGGTTGAAGATCCGCAGGTTTCTGGGAGCCGGGGCGTCGGCCTTCCACACAACGTCCCAGCGGAACTGGTTCCCGCCCAGGTAGGTGAAGTTCTCAACCTGCGGCTCGATTCTCGCCGCGCTGCCCACCGAGAAGCTCCGGGCGTTGCAGTACCAGCCACTCGGGCCGGTAGTGCTCTCCGAGTACACGCCGTCACGCCGCTCCACCGCCGACATCAGCCCGCCCGTCGCAGCCGGACCCTTTACCAGGTACCCGTAGCCGGGCAGAACCCTACCCTCGACGCTCCAGTCCGTTGTCCCCCGGTTGACGTAGACCTTGGTGCCGTCACTCCAGGTCACGATCTGCCTATGCATGTCGCCGGCGGCATACTCGAACCCGACGATGTCCTTGAGTGCCAGGCCGCGAGCCACGTCCTGCGCCAGCCAGTACTTGCGCACAGCGTCGGTTCCCCAGCATCCCGCGTCCGCCATCAGCGCATGGCCGACCAGTATCTCATCGGATATGTAGTCGTCGGACATGATCCCGTGGTCGCTTCGCCCCAGACCGCCCTCGTAGCGGTTGGAGTACCCGACCCCATGCAGGATGAACCGGCTGTGGTTCACCGCGTCGTACCAGGGCACTCGTTCCCAATCCTCGCACTCCAGCCGGATCGTGCTCTGGACACCCCGCTCGCTGGTCAGTCGCAGGTGCTGGGCGTCCGCGCCATCCAGGTACCCAATGAGCTGATCGTGCCCGGCCTCCGAGGTCGTCGGTGCGTTGTCCCCGAGCGTATCCCGGATGTAGGCGAAGGCCTCCCCGAACTTCTGCCGGGTCTCCGTGTTCGGATGGAACTTGCCCTCGTGGTCGTAGTAGTCCCAGCAGCCCGTCGAGGTGAACACGTCCAGGAAGTAGTGCGTCGGCGCAACGTTGTCGCGCACAAGCTTCAGGTTGCGCTCGATGAAGGGCATGATCCGGTCCGGCCGCCAGCGATAGGACTGCGCGTCGCGTCCTTCGTTCAGCCAGGCCTTGATCGGCTTGCCGTCCTGCGTGAAGCAGAGGTCGTCGTAGGTGTAGTCGGCGGCATCGGGGTAGAAGTCAATGTAGTTGTCATGCAGGCCCCAGAGAACGCCGGCATCGCGGCAGACCTGCCCCATGCGCCTCATGTCTTCCAGCGTCCCCAGGCTTGGATCGGGAGGCCAGATGTCGGGTAGTCGGTAGTCGTAACCCCAGCGCTGCCACACGTGCTTGGTCAGGAAGCTGTCCGTGAGCCCGTAGCGGATCATCTTCTCCATCTGGTCGGCAACGTCCGCATAGCGGCCACCCCAGATGTCGAAGCAGAACCGACCCGCGAGCTTCTCTACTCCCGCTGCCGGCTTCTTGTCGTAGAGGGGGCGGTACCGCAGTGCGCAATCCATCGCACCCGTCTCCGCTGCCACCAGGGTGAGCATGCCGCTTCCCCGGGTATGGAGGGCGTAGCGCCGGGCATCCGGATCAACCTCGAGGTAGTCCGGAGGAACATCATAGGCCTGCAGGACCGAGAGTCCGGAGGAGAAGTCGAAGCCCACGTGACTCGTCGCCAGGGAGTGGCCGCCAAAGCCAGCCCGGAAGGCGCTGGGCTTGAGGACCCGGTACCCGTGCCCGAAGTAGACGGCCGGGGCTTCCTGGTCCGCCGCTCCGAGAGCGAAGTCCGTGATGCGGTCCGGGCAGTCGAACTTGACGCGCAGGCCATCGCCATCGGTCCAGAAGCTCAGGGTCAGGTCCACCGGCACGCCCGAGCGCTCCAGATGATGCACGTGTACCGCACGCCCGTTCTCGCGTCGAATCTCGTACCCGCGCGAGCTGTAGACGGTCGGCCACTTGAGGGCGTTCTGGTTGGCGATCTGTACCCCGAAGCCGTCGAAGCTGACCCGGGAGTTCCGCCCCACCAGGGTGACGACCCCATCAACCATCCCGCGCCGCGACGGACTCAGGACCACAGCGTAGCGCGAGTTGCCGGTCCCGACGACAAAGGTCAGGCGGCCGTCAGGCTGAAGGGTACCCGCCAGCAGCCGCTGGCCGACCTGTCCGTTCTCCGCCGCAATGTCTCCAAAGGGCCGCGTCTCCTCAGCCGGTATCGCACCCACGACCACGGTCGGCTCTGCCCAGTAGCACTGATCGCAGGAGGTGTTCTTCGCAGGACCGGGATGGCTCTCCAGGCGCAGCAGGACCTGCTGCCCGGCAAAGCGGCTCAGGTCCACTTCCGCAGGCACCCAGGTCTTCGAGGCATGGAAGTTCTCATACAGCGGCTGAAGGCTCGTGCCGGGTGGAGGTCCGGCCAGTACCCGGAACAGCACGCCGTCGCTCTGGGGCTCGCTCGCGGTGCTGTCGCGGAGCGCCGTGGCGAAGGTCAGCTTCACCGGCTTCGTAGCCGGAAGCTGCAGCAGGTAGTCGCAGTAGACGCTGCCTCCGCCGGGGTTCCAGGTCGGGTGCATGGTGATGGCGGGCCTGCTCGTGCCTCGGTTGACGGTTGTGAAGTCGACGCTGGCCCGGGACACCGCGTCGCTACCGCGCCAGCCGCTCGGTTTGTACTGGACCGGCCCGTCGAAGTAGCGCCAGGCCACCCGTTGCTTGCCGAGGGTCCACAGCGGAAGTGCCCCGCGCTCCGGAGCCGCTACTGCGGTCATCTCGGTCGGTTGCGGGTAGGTCTCGTTCGCAGCCGCGAAGGCCGTTGTGACGATCCGCACCGCATGGGCCGTCATCGCCTGGCCGCCCTGCGTGAAGTCCAGGTAGACGTGCACCGGGTACAGCGCCGAGTAGCTGCCTGTCCCAAAGCGGACCGCGAACTCCAGTCGGGTCTTGCCCGCAGGGCCCAGCCGCCAGGACTTGTTGGCTGCACCATAGGTTCGCGTGTTGTCCACGAGGTCGCCGATCCGCGCAGTGCCGACCAACTCCGAGTTGCCCGTGTTCTCCAGCGCCACAAACACCGGCACAGGCTTCTCGAACTCGGTGACGGTCGGGACCTCCTCGACGAGAACCTTCAGGTCGCCTGCGGTGGCCTGATGGCCATTCCACGCGAAAGCCAGGCAGGGCAGCAGGATCAGCGCGGCAAGTAAGGCAAGACGTTGCATGACATACCTCCTAGATGCTGTGGGGGGCGGCAGAGGGACTGCTTTCCAGTTGTGAGGGCCGCAGTGGCTCCCTAGATCCATTGCTTACGCCGGAAGAACCGCAGCATGAGCACGGTGGCGAGAACGACCACGCCCCAGAACATCGCATACCCGTATCGCCAGCCGAGTTCGGGCAGGGTCTTGAAGTTCATCCCATAGACGCCGGCCAGGAAGGACAGGGGCATGAACACCGTCGCGATGATCGTCAGGACCTTCATGACCTCGTTCAGGCGGTTGCTGACGCTGGACAGGTAGATGTCGATCAAGCCCGACTGGATGTCCCTGAAGGTCTCGATGGTGTCGATGATCTGTATCGTGTGATCGTAGACATCGCGCAGGTAGACCTGCGTTTTCTCCTGCACCAGCGGCGTCTCACCACGTTCCAGGAACCCGAGGACATCGCGCACGGGCCACACAGACTTCCGCAGGGCGATCATGGCGTTCTTGAGCTTGTGGATGTCCTGGAGGACCTCCGGGCTTGGGTCTTCGACGACGAGGTCCTCATACCGCTCCGTGTCGTCCTCAATCTGCTCCAGCACCACGAAGTACTGGTCGACGAGCATATCGATGAGCGCGTAGGCCAGATAGTCAGCGCCCATCTGGCGGAAGCGGCCGGTGCCGGCCTGGATGCGCTCCCGGATACTCTCGATGGCCGTTTCCTCATGCTCCTGGAAGGACACGACCCAGGTCGGTCCGAGCACCAGACAGACCTGGTCGCTGGTGATCTCGTCTTGCTCGTCGTCGTAGCCCGGAAGCTTGAGCAGGACGAAGATGTAGTCTCCGAAGTCCTCCACCTTCGGGCGCTCGGCGATGTTCATGATGTCCTCGAGCACAAGGGGGTGGAGGCCGAAGACGGTTCCCACTCGGTCGAGAACAGCGGGGTCCTGAACGCCGACAACGCTCAGCCAGGCCACCGGCTCGCCGCGGTTGATCTTGTCCAGATCGGGCAGGTGCCGGATCGTCCGCTTGGTGCAGTGCTCGTCATCGTAGGTCACCAGGCGCAGGCAAGTCGCTTCACCGCTGGGCTCACCAGTGTGTACCAGCGAACCCGGCGGCAAACCAGCCTTCCGTGCACTGCGTCGCATGTTGCGTCTCATATCTGCTCAACTCGTCTTCATGCGTCGGAGAGTGGCAGCGCCGTCTCGCTGCGGATCCACCCCAGGTAGTCAGGGCTTCCGTCTATGATCGGCGTCGCAACGATCTCCGGCGTCTCATAGGAGTGAAGCTCGCGGATTGCCTTCGCGAGCGGCTCGAAGCACTCGGCCCTTGTCTTGAGCACCAGGAGCCACTCCTCGGCCGTCTCCAGCTCGCCCTTCCACCAGTAAGTGCTGACAATCGGACCGATCCTCTGGCAGCAGGCGGCCAGGCGCCTCTCGACCAACTGCCGTGAGAGGCGCTCCGCGGCTTCACGGTTGTCCACCGTCGTTGTGACCACGACGAACTCGGCCATCAGCACGTCCTTCCTGCTACTTGGCCTCAGCGAGCCACTCCTCCAGCGGACGCACCTTCGGCGCCTCGACCGAGGCCTCTCCAGGCGTCAGCAGAACCGCAATCCGTGCCTCGGTGACAGGCCCGGCCAGACGCACTACCAGCTTGCGCGTGCCTTCGTTCTGCTTCTGCGGCTCAGCGGGCTGAGTGCCGACCGTGTCGAAGGTGGCGCCTTCGGGCGACAAGAGGCGAGCCTGGAGGGTCTTGCCCTTGAGTGTGAGGGTAGCCCTTGCACCCTCGCACTTGACCTCGGCCGCCGTCACCATGCCCCACAGCGCTTCCACCGGATCGTCGGCCTGAACCTCGTCCTGGACCAGTACCGCCTTGCGGTTCACCAGCGCCGTACCGCGCCAGAGCCGGGTGACTGCTGTCTTGTACGCTGACGTCAGGTCTGCCACCGCGTAGGACATCTCGGGGCCGGCATGAAAGCCCAGGATCGGCGCAGCCGCCTTCGGGTCCTGGTTCTCGTTGTTGATCAGAAGGGTGTTGTGGCTCTCGGTGCGCAGGCGGTAGTAGGTCCAGCGCTGCTTCCCGAAGTAGCCCGGCATGTTGTAGTTGTCCGAGCCCAGGTCGCTGGCCCAGCGCTGTCCCAGGGCATCAAGGACGAAGCTGCCGAGGTCCAGGTGACTGTGGTTGGCCTTGTTGTCGCCGCCCTTGAAGCCGACGAAGATGGCGTCGGGGTCACTCCAGGAGCTGCGGAAGAAGGCTACCTGCACGCCCTTGAAGTAGGCGTCCAGCGGCTCGCCCGTCTCCTCCGGCGACTTCTCCTGCGGGTCATACCACACCAGATCGAGCGCCTCAGGCTTCGTAGCCCGCTGGCGCTGCTGCCAGGCGTAGAGGGGTTGATCGAAGCGCTTCGCCAGCCAGAACATCTCGCTCGCGCTGCCGATGCCGTCACCTGCGTCGGCGTAGTTGAAGGTCTTCCCGACCGGTCCGCTAAAGTGCACCCGGAACAGCCCGGCGCGGTCAAACCCCGGCGAGTTGCTGAAGCCCTGATCACTGCCCAGCGCCGTCTCCAGCGAGGCCAGGAAGTAGACCGTGTAGCGCGTCGCGTAGCCCCAGTAGCCGGGACCCTCAGCCCACCCACCATCAGGACCATAGGAGGCCATCGCCAGCGGCAGTGACTTGAAGGCGCCCGTCAGTATCTCGTTGGAGATCGCGGGTTCCTCGTCGCCGATTGCCAGGGCGCCGATGCCCAGGCCGCCGTTGCAGACCTGGTTCCAGTTGTGATTGCACTTCGCCCACCAGCCGCCGCCGTCGTAGACCTTCTTGCCCGGCATCAGGCCCAGGTTCACGATCGCCTTGCGGATCGTGTCGCGTTGCTCGGGGGTCATGACATCGTAGAGCCAGTCATAGCCGATCCCCAGCGCGTGGGTCATCTCGGCGGTATCCAGGAAGTGCGAGGGGTTCCAGTCCGGGAACCCGGCGGCCGCCAGCATCTCCTTCAGCGCACGGTCGGCGTACTGCTTGTCACCGGTCAGGCGGTAGGTCAGTGCCAGTGTGTAGACCCGGCTCACGCAGCGACGGCTCTGGTCCAGTAGACGCGGGCCAATCAGCTTGTGCTGGATGGTGTCCGGGGTCTTCAGCAGCTTGTCGGCCTCTGCCCGGATGCTCTCGAAGTAGGACTTCGCCGTCTCGTCCCGGGCGATGCTGTCCTTGATCTTGGCGAGGTCCTCGTTTGTGCAGATCAGCCGTGGGTGCCCCTGGCGCAGTGTCTTGAGCACGTTGCTCACTTCCTTGGCAGGTGGTGTCGGAGCTGCAGCCGGCGGCTGCGCAACCGAGCAGCCGCACAGACCGAGAAGGATGAGGGCGACCAGCGTTAGCCGTACCATGGATATCGCTCCCTGGAGTGATGATGCTTTGGCCTATTCGGTAGCCTCTACCGGGCGACCTCCTGAGGCCAACCCGGGTCGCTCGGCGACCAAGGGCTTCAGTAGAGGCCCTCGGTGGAGGCGACGTCGTACAGCACCTGCAGATTCTCCGGCGGCACTCTCGGGGCCACGGAGCAGGCCGAGCTGAGGATGTAGCCGCCACCCGCCGCGGCCGCCTGGATGCGGCTCAGGGCACTGCGGCGAACCTCCTCCGGCGTCCCACGCAGGAGCACGTTCACCGAGTCGATGTTGCCCTTCAGGAAGAGCTTGCCACCAACACGGGCCTTAGCATCCGCCAGGTCCGTATCACCCAGAGGCGGGGGATCCATGGTGTCGATCCCGTCGATCCCGGTGGCGGCCATGAACTCCAGACGGTCTCCGATGGCCCCGCAGGTGTGGGTGTAGGCCACGGTGCCTGCGCGGTGGATCGCAGCAGCGACCTCGTCCTCGTAGGGCAGCACGAACTCCTCGTACATGGCCCGAGAGATGAACCCGCCTCCGGCGAAGGCCGAGGAGATCAGCACCGCATCGACGCCGCGGGAAGCCTGACGTGTGGCAAGATCGGCGGCTCCCCGGGCAAACTGCGCGAGGATCGCCTTGCACTTCGCCGGCTGTTCCAGCAGCGCCATCAGGCCCTGCTCATACCCCAGCCGCTCCATGAGTTGCGTGAAGGGGGAGAAGACCTCGCCATGGACCGAGAGCTCACCGGCCACGGTCTCAACCACGCGGTCAATCAGCGCGAACAGGTACTCCGGGAAGTAGTCGTCGCCTCGCTCGAAGTCATAGTGGAAGGGGTACTTGAGCCCGCCGAGGGTGTGCGGATCCTCGTAGTACAGCAGTCCGGGGTCGATCTCCTCCAGGCTCGGCTGCTCGCCCGACACCTGCGTTGGCAGGTCGGCTACCGGACACTTGCACTCACTGCCATCCCGGTAGTGGATCACCTGGCCCGTCGGAATCCGCTCGATGCTCTCCACATAGGCCGCAGCGTCGGGCGTGCGTCCCGGCAGGTTCACCAGGATGCCGTCGAAGTGATAGCGCCAGGCCAGTTCCACATAGGCCTTGGCGATGAGCTCGTTGCTCAGCCAGTACTCGGCCGGGTCGAGGTCGAGGTTCACCAGGTAGTGGCCAATGCTAAGCTGGCACATCACCGGCACCCGGTCGGGCTGCTGCCGACGCAGGGCAGTCACAACTCGTTCTCGGGACGTCATCGTAGTGCCTTCCCTCGCAGAGCTCAGTCCAGCAGACCTTCCGGGTCGTACACGGACTTGCCGCCCATCACGGTTGCCAGCACCTGTGCTTCCGCAAGCTCCTCCGCAGGGGTGCTCAACAGGTCCTGGGACAGCACCACGAAATCGGCCACCTTGCCGGGCTCGAGGCTTCCCTTGAGGTGCTCTTCCCCGGAGGCATAGGCCGTCTGCAGTGTATAGCCCGCCAGCGCCTGCTGCGCCGTTAGCTTCTCCTCCGGGTACCAGCCTTCACGAGGGTTACCGTCATGCCCTTGCCGCAGCAGTGCCGAACGGATCCCCGCCAGCGGGTCGATGGTCTCCACCGGCGCATCGGACCCCATCGCCAGGTGCGTACCCAGACGCTGCAAGGACTGCAGGGGGAAGGCCCATCGGCCCCGCTCGCCGATCTGCCTCTCGCAGGTAGCGATGTCCGCCAGCATGTGAGCCGGCTGCACCGAGGCGATGACACCGAGTTGCGCGAGGCGCGGCTGGTCGTCCGGAAGGATGTGCTGGGCATGTTCAATCCGGTGTCGGGGCCACCGGCCCACGTGCCCTTCCTTTGCAGACGCAAAGGCGTCGAGGGCAATCCGAACGGCACGGTCGCCGATCGCGTGCAACGCAACCGCAAGGCCTCCCTCTGTGGCCCGGGCCACAAGCTCCGTCAGCTCCTCCGGCTGCATCACCAGCACGCCGGTATCCGAGCTGTTCTCGTAGGGCTCGAGCATCGCCGCCGTCCGACTACCGAGGGCGCCGTCCAGGAAGGCCTTGATGCCGCCGAGACGCACTTCCTCGTCGCCGAATCCCGAGGTGAAGCCCTGCTCGATCAGCGCCGTCAGTGACGAGGCTGGTGGATAGCGGACGATCCGCAGTGTCAGAGCGCCACTGTCCCGCAGCGCCTGAACGGCTCGCATCGAGTCGCCGCTCTCCACGTTGTGCAGGCCCGTTAGCCCCAGTGAGGCGGCAACAGGCATTGCCTCCCGCAGCGCAGTGACAAGCTCCTCCAGCGTGGGCGACGGAACCTGAGGCCAGATCAGCCCCATGGCTCCCTCCTGGAACACGCCACTGGGCCTTCCGTCAGCAAGCCGCAGCACCCGTCCGGCGGGTGGGTCAGTCACGTCATCGCTGATTCGTGCACGGCGCAGCGCCTCGGAGTTCACCCACACCGAGTGCCCGTCATGATTGGGGAAGGCCGCCGGTACATCCCCGGTCACGCGGTCAAGATCAGCAGCCGTGGGGAACATCTGGCCGGGCCAGCGGTTGCGATCCCAGCCTCGTCCACGCAGCCAGCCTCCGCGAGGCACCCTGTCGACCGCTTCCGCCACTCGTCCCAGCGCTTCCTCCAGCGACTGGGCACCTTCCAGGTTCACCGTCCGACCACTGGCAAGCAGCGCCCACTGCGTCAGGTGCGTGTGGCAGTCCGTGAATCCCGGGCACACGAAGCGACCGCCCAGGTCGACCATCTTCGTCTGGGGCCCGGCAAGCTCCCGAATCTCGTCGTCACTACCGACCGCGAAGACACGCCCCTTCCAGGTGGCCAGGGCCGTTACCCTTGTCCCGGCCGCGTTACAGGTTGCAAGGCGTGCGTTGTAGACAACCAGCTCCGGCCTCATCAGAAGGGTGCCCCCAGACTTGCTTGCGCAATCATGCTTCGTGTTCTTTGCCGCGGCGTGGCGAGCCCGTCGGTCCGCCGCCTACTACTTACCTTCCTTGCCGCTCGGGGAGGGTGCCGGCGCTGCGGGTGCCTGGTAGGGCATCGGAACGTACTCCACTGAGGGCCGCCCACCCGTTGGCTGCGGGTACAGGTCCATCAGTTCGTGGACTGCCGGCGGCAGGTCGGTGCTTACTTTGATCCCCAACGCCTGCGCCTTCTCAGCGGTGATCGGGTAGTCGTGGGTCCAGCGCCCGTCAGTAAGGGCCGTCGCGACCTGTGCAGCCTTCTCGCCGTCCACACCGGCGGTCAGGTGGTCCATCAGGCACTCCCGCACCTGGTTGATCGCCTTCCGCGACATGTCGGCCAGCATCAGGGTCTGATCGTCGATGGCGCTGGCGGGCTTCTGGTCCAGGACCTTCAGGATGGACACCGCCGGTGTATTCCCAAGCTGTGGATCGACAGGCCCCAGCACGGCGTCGGGGTCCATCACGATCTCATCGGCCGCCAGGGCAATAAGCGTCCCTCCGGACATCGCATAGTGGGGGACAAGAGCCGTGACCTTGGCCGGGTGCCTCTTCAGGGCATGCGCGATCTGTCCCGCTGCCAGTACCATCCCACCGGGAGTGTGCAAGATGAGGTCGATGGGCATCTCGTCGGGCGTCATCCGAATCGCCCGCAGCACGCTCTCCGAATCCTCGATGTCGATGTAGCGCATCAGCGGCAGGCCCAGGAAGCTGACCTTCTCCTGCCGGTGGATGATCGCGATCACCCGCGACTTGCGCTTGGTCTCCAGGCGTGAGAACAGGCGCAGGCGTCCCGCTTCCAGCATCCGCTGCTGCACCATTGGGTAGAACAGGCTGGCGAGGATGATGATCCAGATCAGGGCGCCGATGTCCATGGCATGCACTCCTCCGCCCACAAAGGGCCGGGTATCCGCCGGCAAGTGCTCTGCGTCGCTCAGCGGTAGTAGGGGCGTGGCTCCACCGGATGTCGGTCAAGGGCACACTCCCGGCACAGAAACCGCGCGAAGACGAAGCCCGCAGCAAATCCACCCACATGGGCCCACCAGGCAACTCCGCCGCCCACCTCGCCCATGGGAATCGAGAACAGGCCGGGGATCAACTGCAGCAGGAACCAGTATCCCAGGAAGGCGACCGCGGGCAGGTCGATCACGTCGATGAAGAACCCGAGCCATATCAGAGTCGCCACACGAGCCCGGGGATACAGGACCAGGTAGGCTCCCAGAACCCCGGCGATCGCTCCACTGGCGCCGACCGTCGGCACGGTGCTGGCCGGGCTGAAGAGTATCTGCGTGATCGCCGCGACCACCCCGGCAAACAGGTAGAACCACAGGAAGCGCAGGCGCCCCATGCGGTCCTCGACGTTGTCCCCAAACAGGTAGAGAAACCACACGTTGCCCAGCACATGCATCCAGCTACCGTGCAGGAACATCGACAGGAAGATGGGCACGATCGGCCCCAGCGGCCCGGCAGGCACCTGGCCGGTCACCTGCGCCGGGATCATCGCGTAGGTTTGCAGGAATCCGTCCATGCCCTTGCCCAGGGACGCCTCCCACACGAAGACCAGAATGTTGATCCACACCAGGGCCATCGTGACCAGGGGATAGCTGCGTGACGGTATGTTGTCGCGGAAGGGAAACATGGGGACTCGCTTCGTTCATCTCGCAGCAGCGCCGAGGGTCTGCTGCAAGGAATGCGGGTCGGCATCACCTGTGGTTTTCCACACATACCCCGGGATGTCCTTCGATGCAAGAGAGGAGGAACCTCCGGCCTGGTGCGCGAAGAGGCCTCCGACAACGTGTTTTGGAGGTTCCAGACCATGCGATTCACAGCTCCACTCCTTCTGTTCCTGCTGCTTCCCTGCATCCATGCGGCGCCCCTTACCCGCGATCTCACCTGCGACGCCCGCGATGGTCGCCTGGTGTTCGCGAACAGTGCGCTTGCTCTTGAGATCGACCTCACCACGGGCTCCTGGTGCGGACTGCGCGACCTTGCCACCGGGCGCAGCCTCATGGCCGGCACACCTGGGCTTGCCCAGAAGGCCGGCAATGAGTGGCTCCCCGAGGCTACCAAAGCTGCCAGTCGCTACCTGAGCCACCGCGTCCAGGCCCAGGGCGACGGCGCAGTGCTGGAGGTCGACCAGGAAGCCGGTGACTGGCGAGCGACCACGACCTACCAGCTCTGGAGCGGACGCCCGGTCCTCAAGCGCGATCTGCAGCTACGTCCTCGCACCGACCTTCCCGGCTACATACACACAGTCTACCTGCCCCTGGACGGCCTGCGGCTGAGCGGCGTCACCGACGCCCGCTACAGCCTCCTCGCAAACTGGCCGCCGCAGGAGACGCTCTTCAGCGCACTCCAACCCGACCGCCAGGTGGGGGAGAGCTTCGGCGGACAGGCCGGGCACTTCCTCAGCCTCTACAGCCCCCAGGCACAGATGGGACTCGTGGCGACCCTGGTATGCGAGACCGATCAGGCCTCCCTCAAGGTCACCGAAGGTACCGGCTCTGTCCGGGCCGACCACATCGTCAGTACCACCTTCCGTCCTCGTCCCGACCGCACCGAGCGCTTCGGCAGTCAGCTCATCGCCGTCACCCACGGCTCCTGGCGCGAGAGCCTGCGGCAGGGACGCGACCTGTACAACCTGGTCGGCCTCAGGCCCCCGGAAGACATGCGGCAGGCGACCGAAGACGCCGTGATCTACTCAGCTCATCCTGGTGGCACCATCGATTCCAGCTTCCGCGATGTCGGCGGCTACCGCCAGTTCACCGAGTACCTACCCCAGTTGAAGCGGCTCGGCGTGAACGTCCTCTGGCTCCTGCCCATCTGGAAGGGCCCCGTCTACGCTCCCGTTGACTACTACTCGCTCGATCCGCGCCTTGGCACCGAGGCCGAGCTGAAGACGCTGGTGGACACAGCCCACTCTCTCGGCATCCGCGTTCTGGGCGACCTGATCCCCCACGGTCCACGCGAGGAGTCAGGCCTTGCGGCCCAGCACCGAGACTGGATCTGCAGCAACGAAGACGGCAGCATGGCCTACTGGTGGGGATGTCTGTACAGCGACTACGCCCATCCGGGATGGCAGAAGTACATGGGCGACCACGCCGCCGACTGGGTCAAGCGCGTCGGCCTCGACGGCTACCGGGTCGATTGCGCCGCAGGAGGACGCCCCAACTGGCGGCCCTACGGTGCGAACCGGGAGAGCATGTCGGGGATCTGCGGCGGCCTGGGCGTCCTGCGTGCCGCTCGGGAGTCCATGAACGCGGTGCCGAGCAAGTCCACCGCGCCGGGCGACTCCGGGCATATGCTCCTCGCTGAGGCCGGCGGCCCGGTGCTCCTGCGCTATGCAGACATGTACTACGACTGGCCGCTGTGCTCCTACATCCTGCGCGAGTACCCGACGACCCGTACCGAGGA
Source organism: Armatimonadia bacterium (assembly GCA_039679385.1). Taxonomy (NCBI): domain Bacteria; kingdom Bacillati; phylum Armatimonadota; class Armatimonadia; species Armatimonadia bacterium. The sequence goes on from JBDKVB010000118.1 coordinate 24,039, forward strand.
CTTCGTCCCACGCCTGGCCAAGTGGCTGGACAACGAGCAGTTCTGGATGCCCGAGGATGGCCATGCGGTGCATTTCCTCGAGAACCACGACACCGTCCGGGCACGCATGGCCTTTGGCGCCGGTCCCGAGAGGGCGCTGATGGCTCTGTGTGCCCTGATCCCCGGCACTCCCTTCGTCTACCACCTGCAGGAGACCGGCCTCGCGCCTTACCTGCAGCGTCTCTACGAGCTGCGCCGCGAGCGACCTGAGCTGACCCGTGGCGAGGCGGACTACAGTGCAGTGCGCTGCAGTGACCCCTGCGTCCTGACCTTCGTGCGTCGCACTGGTGACAGTGCAAGTCTGGTTGCCCTCAACCTGAGCGAGAAGCCGATCGAGGCCACCTTGAGCCTTCCGCCCGAGTTGGCCGCCTTCAGTCAGGGCGTCTCGGACGCCCTCGCTCCAGCAGCAGGCGCTGAGACGACCGTCACCGTCACCGGCCCTTCGGAGCTCAAGCTGACCGTCGGGCCCTTCGCCACGGCAGTGTTGGTCCCGCAGAAGGCTCCCGCTCCTTCGGTCACCCAGCCTTCCAAACCGGCTGCAACGACATCCGCAGCCACCAGGATCGACCGGGGTCCCGAGGCAGTGACAATCGAATCCCAGGGTCTCAAGCTCACCGTGAACCGCGCCACCGGCGGGCTTCTCAACTCCCTGCAAACCTCCGACGGCCGAGTGATCCTGCGGGGCGTCGGCTTCGGTGAGGGTTCGCGCCGTCTGTGGCTTGGGGGCCGGAAGCTGGCGCTCGAGCGCACACCGGCCACGCAGCTTACCGCCCAGGAGAACCCCGACGGGACGGTTCGCGTCGAGGCCCTGGCGACCATGACGCGCAGCGGCGAAGCCGCACAGACACCTCTTGCCGACCTGCGCACCACCTATGATCTAGGACGCGACGCGGCAACGGGTCGCCCGGTGCTGTCCGTATCCCGTGAGCTGACGGCCCGCGAGCCAATCAACAGAGTTCTCGGGTCACTGGTGGAGACGCTTGGGCTTGACCCGCAGGCCGGTGAGTGGCAGGTCGTCACTCCTGAGGGCACACTCCGCGATTGGACGGTGGCCCGCCTCCCCGGTGACTCGCGCTATGATGGCCGGTACTGGCGCGGCACCGGCGACCGGGTCTGGCAACTGACCGACCAGCTAGCCGGTGTCGAACCCGCGCTCGTAGCGGTGCAAAGCACGCCCGGGCAGTGGACCGCCGTCGAGATCGCCAACGACGATGCCTCCCAGGTACCCGCCAACGCGCTGCTCAAGATCCGTGCGGGCGAGCAGGCCGGGCCGTACCTGCGCATCGACTGGCTCGATGGGGACCGCGCCGTCAACCTGAAGGCAGGCGAGAAGCTCGCCGTGCGCTACCGAGTCCTGTTCCTTGGCGACGCTGAGCTTGCCCGGGCCGCACAACGCACCACCTTCAGCCTGGGCGAGGCAGGGACCCTCCAGGTACGCGGGACACAGTACCGCTTCCTGGGGAAGGGCCTCGATGCCACCTTCTCACGCTTCAGCGGCGGCAAGATCGGCGACCTGAGACTGCGGGGCGCTGACCGCCCGGCGGTCACTAGCAGTCGCCTCTACACCGACCAGGGGCTTTACGCCGACATCATCGCACCCGACACGCGCAAGGTTCGCAACACGGTCACGACCGAGGGCGATCCCGAGGCCGAGGCTCGGCTGACTCGCGACGCCAACGGGGCGACTCTATCCTTCTACAGCGCCATGCGGACGCAGGATGGTCGGAACTGCGCCTGGCCGCGGACGATGTACCGCCTGCAGTACCGCCTCACAGATACCACCTCGCTCGACGTGAAATGGGCCACCAAGACCGCCTTCTCAACACCCCAGGCGAAGGCCTTCATGGCCCAGACTCTGGGCATACCTCGCCTGACCACCTTCCGTGCCAACGCACGAGCGGGACTCGCGACCGGCGCTGTTCCTCCCAACTCGAACCGTGCCTGGCAGAGCTGGCAGGAGGGATTCGGTGCCGACCCCTGGCTGGAGCTTCTCAGCGACGATGGCACTGGTATCCGTCTCTCGGGTCCTGGTCTCGCCACGGACTTCCAGAACGTCTTCGCCCTGGCGGGCAGCAACAGTGCGGGCACCGCCTTTCTGGCGCTCTATGACACGCAGCCGGCAGACATCGACCCCGTGTGGCACGAGGGCCAGTACACACTCACTCCACTGCGGGAGGCACACTAACATGGCTCCGCGATGGCTCCTGACACTCCTAGCCTTCTTGCTGCTCGCGGTCTGCGCCACAGCCGGCGCAGCCCCGAAGGTGACTCAGACCCCGGATGGCCTGGTGGTCACCACGCAGCACTTCACGGCGACTTTCTCCCGGCCGTCCGGGGGATTGCTTGCCTCGCTCACGACGCGTGACGGCCACAGCCTCCTCGGCGGGAGCACGGTGTACACGGACAACGGCCCCTATGGCGCCGGTGTCTACCTGGGCACCATGAAGGCCACCGCTCAGCTCACAACCGAGACGCGCGGCGAGCAGGTCATCGTCCGCGCCGAAGGCACTCTCGCCAGTCGTGAAGGCGTCCTGCCGACGAAGCCCGGCACAATCCGCTACCAGGTGGAGTACACCTTTGGCGATGGCCCGCAGATCGGTCTGGCCTGGAGCGCCGTGCCCAGCTTCAACGCTCCCGACACCGCCGGGTTCATGGCCCATCTCCTGTCGGTGGTCGACATCGCCGGCGTAGCCGCCAACACCGCGGAGGGCGTTCTCTTGCAGGACCCCCAGGATCACAGCACGCGCAGTTACCAGGCGTACTCGATGCCCCTGGACGAGAAGCGACCCTGGGTAGGAGTGCTTCGCACCGATGGCCGGTGGCTGCTCTTCACCGACCCACAGTCGACCCCGCCCTTCGTCAATGTCTTCCTGCACGAGCAGGGCAACGGCACAGCCGCGATGTTCTTCGCCTGGCTGGACGGAACCCAGACGCGGAGTCTCGAGGCCGGCAAGCCCTGGAAGGCAAGCTGCACAGTGCGTCTCCTGCACTCCCTGGAGGAACTCGGTGATGCCGGCGACTGACCGCCGCAGGTCCGTCCTTTCGCCTCTGATCGCGACGCAGGTTCTCGCCCTGCTTCTGGCCGGTTGCGTCGCCTCAGCCGCTCCCGTGGCCTCGTGGAGCTTCAATAAGGACTCAGGGACCACGGTGCAAGACCAGGGGCCGGGCGGTCATGACGGCAAGTCGCGTGACGTGGAGTATGTCGTGGGTGCCGGCAACGAGGGTCAGGCTGCGCGATTCGCCGGCCCCTCAGCCAGGATTGATGTTCCCGTGGCCGCCGGTCTGGCCTTCAGCGACCAGAAGAGCTTCACGCTCAGCCTCTGGATCCGCGCGAGAGCGAACAAAGGCTTCGCCACGATCCTCATGACGAAGGACAAGCCGGGCGGCACCGTCAGCTACAGCCTCACGCTGGGCCGAGAACCGGGGAAGCTCTCCTTCGAGTTGTGGTCCTGGCAGACGGTCCGGCTGCTCAGCCGCGATCCCATCACGGACGGCGAGTGGCACTTCATCACCGCCGCCTACGACGCCCAGACCAACACCGGCTACCTCTTCGTCGACGACCTCTTGCAGTGCAGAGCCAGGATCGGCAAGGGCGGCCCCGAACAGGCCCTACTCAGCCTTGGCAACAACCTGGATGCCGACCAACCTTTCACCGGAGAGATTGATGACGTGGTGATCGAGGCCGGTCTTTCGGAGGATGCGCAGAAGATGATTCGTGGGGCAGAACGCTGGACGTTGCTCACGCAGGACGAGATCCGCAAGGCCCAGCAAGCGTACCTGGACCGGATGGCGGCTCCCCGCTTCCACAACTCCGACACCGCTGACGACTGGCGCGAGCATGCGGCTCAGGTCCGCCGCCACCTTCTGGAGTGCCTGGGCCTGTGGCCGCTGCCCGAGCGTGTGCCTCTCGACCTGCGAGAGGGCGGAAGCCTCGAGCACGAGAGCTACACCCTCAAGCGAATCTACTGGCAGACCTGGCCCGGCTACTGGGCCAGCGGCTACCTGTACCTGCCCAGGAAGGCCAAGTTCCCGGTGCCCGGCATCCTCTGTCCCCACGGGCACTGGCAGAACGGTGCGCGGCATCCCGTGGTTCAGGCCCGCTGCATCAGCCTGGCCATGAAGGGTTATGTCGTGCTGGCCGTGGACAGCGTCCATGCCTACGACTGGGCCGTCGGAATGGTCCCGATGACCCTCATGGCCTGGAACAACCTCCGCGGGATCGACCTGCTCTGCTCCCTGCCCCAGGTTGATCCCGAGCGACTGGGCGTGACGGGCTGCTCCGGCGGCGGTCAGCAGACCTTCTACCTGATGGCCCTGGACGACCGCCTCGACGTGGCAATCCCGGTCTGCATGGTCTCGGAGTGGCGCCGCATCCTCGCCATCGACAGCCACCACTGCCGCTGCAACCACGTGCCCGGCGTCCTCACCGAGACCGACACCCCGGAGCTGGCAGCCTGCTTCGCTCCCCGCCCGAGTCTGGACATCTGCGTCACCCAGGACTGGACGCGCTGGCTGCCCAAGGAGGGCTTCCCGCAGATCAAGCGTGTCTATGAGCTCTTCGGCGCGGGCGACAAGGTCAAGTGCACGCAGTACGACTGGGGGCACGACTACAGCCTGCCGATGCGAGAGGAGGCCTACGGGTACTTCAACCGCTACCTGCTGGGGACCGACGACCCGAAGGCCGCCCTTGAGCCTGCGCACGAGGCGGAGAGCCTCGAGACTCTGGCCACCCTCGACCGCCCCGTGCAAGAAGCCAAAGGCCCTGAGGTCGTTCGTGAGGAGCTGCTGCGCAGAACGGCGGCAAAACTGCCCACCACAGGTGACACACGACCGTCACTGGAGAGCCTGCGCCAGGGCTTCCTGGCCCTGCTGCACGAGGACTCGGCGACCGACTCTCCCGCCACTCGCGAGGTGGGGGAGACTCTGGACGTATCCGGGTATGCTGTCGACCGCGTCATCGTAACCAGCGAGCAGGAGATACCGGTCCCTGCGGTAGTGGTCCGCAATCTCGACGCCGTCCAGGAGGGCACCAGGCACCCCGCAGTCCTCCTCGTCGATCCAGCCGGGAAGACGGAGCTCCTGATCGCCCGCTGGCAGCTCATCACTGCCCTGGCCGATCGTGGGCTGGTCGTGTGTCTCGCTGACCCTCGACCTTACGGTGAGCTGGGGCTGAACCGTGAGGCACAGGAGATGAACGGCACGGTCTTCGGCAGGCCGGAGCTGGCTGTGGCGGCTCACGATCTGAAGCGCGTTGCCCAGTACCTGCGCGGCCGTCCGGACGTCAGAGAGGATGGGGTGATGTGCGTGGGGTGGGGTGAGACAGCAGTGGCGGCCCTGGCCATCGGGCTCTTCGATTCCGCGCTGGCTCGAATCGTGGCACTCGATCTTGGACCCAACTACCTGCGGGAGGATCGTCTGCCAAGGGCGCCGCGTATCCTGACGGTCGGCGACCTGCCTCAGCTTGCTGCTCTGGTCGCTCCCCGGCCGCTGTGGGTGCAAGGCGTGCCAGACACTGCGAGCTTTGCCTGGACCGCCCGTGCTTACGCCGATCAGGAGGCGTCAGGGTCCTTCCTGCTGTCGACCCCTCACGTCTCCGATCCTGAACTGGTCGCCTGGCTCGCGTCCGGCTGGTAGTCTGCGGACCCGGAGCTACTCCGCTGCGAGCTCCGCCTCTGTCTCTCGGGCCTTGCGCTTCAGCAGGCTCACGTTCGTGAACTCGCAGCCCCGGCAGAGCGGGTACCCGGTGTAGTTGTAGCCTAGGTGATGGGCACGCAGCTCCTGCAGAACGGGGTTGCGGGTCCACAGCGTCTCGATATCAGTGAGGGCGATGTCGTCCAGCGTCATATCGCCATTGATGTCAACGCAGCAGGGCACCACGCGGCGATCGGCAAGGATCACCAGGTAGTCCCACAGCGCCGGGCAGGGCCGCAGCTCATCGCCGGGCCGGATCTGCGTCGTACGCCCCGCCTCAACTCCCTGGTACTCCCGCAGGCACTGCACCTCCACACGGTCCGCCACTCCCTGCCAGCGTTCGCGAAAGGCCGGCACATGCTCCCGTGTGCTGCCCATGACGATGGTCTGGATGGTGGTGTGCGGTCCCTTCCCCTTGGCCTGCACGCGACGGCAGAAGTCCTCGACGTGCGCAGTGACCTCCTCGTACCTCCCGCCAACCCGGATACCCTCATAGGTAGCGGCATCGACGCCGTCCAGCGAGAAGACGATCTGGTCAAGCCCGGCCTCGATCACCGCCTCAGCCTTCCCGGGTGTCAGGAGCGCGGCGTTCGTATTGAACTCCACGCTCGGTATCCCGACGCTCTTCGCATAGGCGATCATCTCGGCGAGTTCGGGGTGAAGCAGTGGCTCGCCCAGGAGGAAGAGGCGCAACCGCGGCACCGACGCCGCCCGGCACTTGTCGGCGATGTCGCGGAACTCCTCTATCGTCATGTACCGCGGCCTGCGCGTCATGGCCTCCCGCGGGCACATTACACATTTCAAGTTGCAGGTGTTGTTGATCTCCACCTGCACCCACGACGGGGTCGCAGGCACGCCCTGACGACGCCGCAGGTAGGCACGACGCAGTTGCTTGAGATACCTCACTGGTGCGCCGACCATGTCCTCAGCCCTCGTCAGTAGGTCCGTCCGCGCGCGACTGCCTCATTGCGGTCCCGGGATTCTGCTTCGGTCATACCAGACGACCCAGCCCGTTTCCTCCATCCCGCACAGGATCCCCGGAGGGCCGCTGGTGAGACGGGCGGCCACCGCCGCCCAGGACAAGGGCAGGAGTGGCAGCGGGGTCCCGCTGGAGGAGGTTCTGAGCTCGAAGCGCGGATAGGACCGCCGGGAGGTCTCAGACCGGAACAGGTACGCGCCGTAGCGCGTGGTCATCAGAAAGTCCAGGACGGCGTCCCTGTCCCAGTGGGTCGGCTGCAGGTAGCTGATACCCAGCACATCCGCATCTCTGCCGTCTCCTGCGCCCTTCTCCGGAGCCAGGACGGCATCCATGCGTACCGCCTTCACGAACACCGGCAGGGGTCTGCGTCCGCCGGTGCCTCGCTTGGCCTCGTTCTCCAGGTAGATGATCGCCTCGGCCGAGAGTCCGCTGTTCACCGCCGCTCCCGGGAAGAGCCGGTTACCCACGAAGACGTCCACGTCGCCGTCCTGGTCGTAGTCGATCGTGCTCACCGAGGTGGTCCCTGACAGTGACAGCGGAGCGCCGGCAACCTGCACCTCCGCGACGGCAGAGAAACCCCGGTCGTTGACCCAGATCCGGACACGCCCGTCGGCGCCGCCCAGCAGCAAGTCAAGGTCGCCGTCGCCGTCCACATCCGACACACAGGGCCAGGCGTACCGCAGGTGCTCGGAAAGCCCCTCCCGGGGTTGAGCCCGCAGGGCGCCGATCACCGCCATCACGCGACGCCCGGGAGCGAAGAGAGGTGGGTCCGCCTGGATGCGCTCATAGAGTTGCACGTACCCATCTTCGCCACCGACCACGAGGTCCAGGTCGCCGTCAGCGTCCCAGTCCACCGCTGCCGGAACGGCACAACGTCCGACATCAATCGGCGGCATGGAGGCCTGCAGGTACCCTTGCAGCGCAGGCTTCTTCCCGGCAGCCGGTGACAGGACAGCCACAAAGCCCCGGCGGTCGCCCACCAGTAGGCGCGGCCCCTGGGCCTTGCCGAACCAGTAGCTGAAGGCCGGGCTGAGGTCGAGGGGAGAGGCCGTGTCAGGCGGGAGCACCTCAGAGCCGACACCGTAGACCGCTTGCGGTGCCGCAGGCCCTTCTCGCGTTCCCTGACACAGAAAGACCGTCCCGCCGGCGCAGCCGACGAACAGGTCCGGCAAGCCGTCGCCGTCCCAGTCGCCCACTGCCACTCGGGCTCGTGAGCCCACCCGGAGGTTCTTGCCACCGGCGGCGAGTCGTCGCGGCTCCGCGAGTACAGGCGCCTTCGAGGTTCCCGTGTTCTGGACCCACCAGACCTGCCCCTCGTCGTCGCCGATCAGAAGGTCCAGGTCGCCGTCGAGGTCGTAGTCGGCCGCACAGGGCGCCAGGTTGCCGCAGTTCGGCGCTGCAGCCCGGACCAACTCGCTGAGCGTTTTGTCCCCGGACCGCAGTTCGACGGGCGGCTCAATGGCGCCCTCGGAGTGTCGGCACAGGTAGAGCCGGTCGCCGATTCCCACGAGCAGATCGAGCTTCCCATCGGCATCCCAATCCACGACAGTGGGGGAGACGGGCCTGGCAGGCAGCGGCTCCACCATCAGGGAGACCGCCTCCGGCAGCATCTGCGCCGGGTCGGTCAGGAGCCCGTCAGGCCTGCGCTCGAAGTACAGCAGGTCCCCGTAGCCCGAACCGGCTACAAGCTCCTCGTCACCATCCCCGTCCCAGTCCACACCAACCGGTGCTGCCCAGGCTCCTGCAGTGGCATTCCCCGTCTGCTGCCGCAGCACAGTCCCCTGCAGATACGGGTAAGGCCCGCGTGCCATGACCTCCTGCAGCCGTCCAGCTTCGCTCCGGGATGCTCCCAGAGCCAGCAACGCAAGGACCGCCAACCGGCCCAGAGTCCTGAGCTGCCGAATCGCTGCATACCACGGCCCGCGGGCCCTTCGCTCACCACTATTCCCCGATCTCGTCCAGGTTCTCCTTGACCTTGAGGATTGCGTCGGCAATGTCGTCCATGTCCTTCTGAGTGCCCAGGAGAATATGCTGCGGCATCCAGAACGCGCCATCGTCGCAGACAAACTCGCAGTTCGGGCAGTTCGCATTGTTGTAGTCCACTTCGCCGCTGTACACGTTCGGCGAGAAGGGCGGCTTCGACGGATCCCAGCCGGCCCGGAACATGCCCTCGCGGTACAGCGGATTGTAGCCTGAGCTAGTAGGGAGCCCCTCTGCCGCAAGAGCCTTGAGGAAGCGGTTCCGAGAGACGTCCTTCATCTGCTTGCGGTCGTACTTGAAGATGAACAGGTGCCAGGCCGAGCGTGTCGCACCCTCGGGGAAGGCCTGGTAACCGATGCCGTCGATCTCATCCAGCCGCTTGCGCAGACACATCGCGTTCTCTTCCCGCCGCTTCATGTGGTCCGGGAGCAGCTCCAGACCGCGCAGGATGAGGGCTGCCTGGAACTCGCTGAGGCGCAGGTTGGTGCCGAAGACTCGGTGGTCGTACCAGCCGCCTTCGGGTACGCGACCAATGTTGTGGTAGCTCCACGCCCGCAGCCAGAGGTCGCTGTCGTTTGTCACCATGATGCCGCCTTCGCCCGCCGCGACGTTCTTGCTCGACTGGAAGGAGAACGCCCCGGTATCCCCGATGGCACCCACGCGCTTGCCCTGGTACTCCGCACCGTGCGCCTGTGCGCAGTCCTCGATGATCCCCAGGCCGTGCTTCTCGGCCATGATCTTCAGCGTCTGCATGTCGCAGGGCATCCCACCGATGTGCACCGGGATGATCGCCTTCGTCCTGGGTGTGATCTTGGCCTCCGCATCCGCCACATCGAGGCAGAACGTGTTCGGGTCGATGTCGGCGAAGATCGGCACAGCTCCCATCGAGATCACAGAGCCCGCCGTGGCAATGAAGGTGTAGGCAGGAACGATGACCTCGTCGCCGTAGCCTACTCCGAGCGCCTCAAGGCACAGCATCAGCGCTGTCGTCCCGCTCGTGCAGGCCACCGCATATTCCGCGTCCTGGAAGACCGCGAAGGTCTCGCACAGGCGCTTGCCCTGCGGTCCGCCGACACCCCAGCGGCCGTCCTCAAGCACACTGCTGAGTGCACGCAAAAACCCGGGATCCTTCGGCGGCCAGGCCGCAAAGGGTTCCGTCCGTAGCTTCGGTCCGCCGTTCAACGCAAGTTTCGCCATTCTCGATCACTCCAACTTGTTCTGGAGGGCCCAAGGCCCTTGGCACTGCGTCTTTCCCGGAAGGTCGGTCGCGCACCTTCCTCCGGCTACTCCCTCGACGGTACACGCTGCAACAAAGTCAGACGCGGGAAGGGGTACCGGCTATCCGGCGCAGTCCATCCCAGGAGGGGATGGTCGCCGATAGCAACCGGCCGAGCCCCGGCCGCGACCCGGTAGGTACGTTCCTCACCCCAGAGCTTGTCCGCAAAGACCTTATGGTCACGGCTAACGCTCTGGAAGCCATCGTCCATCTCAAAGTCGCTGATCAGCACACCACGGACGTCCTCTGCGAGCTTCGCCGCATCGACCCCGGTCACGGTGTAGTCTACCGCAGGCCGGTTGAAGCGCGAGTAGATCGGGTTGCTGCGCAGGACGTTGCCACCGTTGTTGTAGTCGACCGCGGGCAGGTTGAACCACGGTTCCCAGACGATCCCCACAGGCTCGGTCTCGCTCCGCATGGCCTCCAACTTCGCCAGCATCTCCGCGCGCGGATCTACCCTCGCCATAGTGTAGTCGCGCTGCACACTGGTCAGCAGGGCCGCCACGCACCACAGGCTCAGCGCTCCAGCACCGAGCCACGCCAGGCCCTTCGCCGGCTTCCGCCACAACCCCACGATCGCCGTGGCTACGAGGACCGCTGTGAGTGGCTCAAGCGCCATCTCGTACCGAGCGTAGCGTACCCCGGCAGCACCGATCATGGCGAACCAGACAAGCCCGAAGGCCGCCAGGGGGGCCAGGTTCCTCCGGTCATGTCTGGCACTCACCCAGAGCGCAATCGCCCCCAGCACAAGGGACGGGTGCCAGTGGAACAGCCAGCCGTTCGGATAGAGCTCCTTGATCGGCGACTCCCCGGCCCGCATGTGCTGAAGCTCAAAGCTGATGTCACGCCAGGCCTCCGGCCACGACAAAAACACGTAGGGCGAGGTCAGGGCGAAGGCCGCCAGCGCACCGGCTCCCAACACCAAGAATGCCTTCGCCGGGCGCAAGCCGCTGCTTCCACTCCTCCAGCTCAGCACGAGGACGGTCAGCGGCGCCACCAGCACCACGATCCCATTGTACTTGACGCTGGCCGACAAGCCGGCCGCGATTCCGGCCCACAGATACCGACTCGGACGCGGATCGTCGAAAGCCACGAGCGACAGGTACAGACACAGCGCCATGAACAGCGCCTGCGGCACATCCACGGTCGCATAGTGGGAATGAAGCACGTGCAGCGGCAAGGCGGCCATGGCCAGTCCGGCCAGAAGGCCTCCCGCAGTGCCGGCCAGCCGACGGCCGATCAGCCATGCCACATACACCGTGACCAGGGCACAGACGACCACCACCAGGCGGGCGTCGAGCGTCCAGGCGGCCATCTCCATGTCCGCCCGGTTCCCGCGCACCAGGGCACTGATCAGGTCTGGGCCGCCCAGCACGGTCTGGTGCCACAGGCAGGCCACCGCCACCAGGTACAGGTACAGACTCCCGTAGTTGAAGAAGTGAGGGTTCAGGTCACCGGTTGCGAGGGCGATCGCAGCACGCAGCGAGTGGTACTCGTCGGGATGGTACGAGAACAGGTGCGTCTCGTCGGGCAGTCCCCAGCGCAATCCCCATAGGCGAAGGAAGGCGCCCAGGGCCAGGGGTATGGCAAGGGTCCACAGATCACTTCGCAGTCGCCTGGGCGTAGCACCCTCCATCCGCCCCATGATAGCAGCAAGGACGTGCACACGGCAAACGACGCCGTCCACAGACGGCGTCGTGTTCGACTCTGGGTTTCGCCGGGGCCTAGTCCGGCTGCAGGTGCATCAGGGCGTAGTGGGCCGCAGGACCCCAGTTGCCCGCACCATCGACCGCGCGGACGTGGAAGTAGTAGCGTCCCCGGACCATTGCCTCTGTGTAGCGGAAGGTGGTCGCCGTTCCCATGGAGGTGGTCGGCGGTTCGGTGGACGGGCTGCGGTCGACGCAGTAGCTGTACCCCGAGACGCCCGTCGTGTCGGTTGCTCGCCAGCGGAACTGCGCCGGCTGCGTGCCGACCTTGCCGATGACCAGGTTGTCGAACCAGGCTCGGGCTCCCACGGGGTTATCCATCTGGTTGCGGTCCGTCAGGTACAACGCAGCGACCTCGAGTGTCCCCTGGGTCTGCCGCTGGCGCAGGAACTGGGTCACCTCTACCGTCGCATGCCGCCAGGTGCCGTCGGCGACGGCATTCCGGATCGCGCCCACGGAGCCACTGGGGTTGTCGGTGAAGCAGATCGGATACTCGTTCCCGTTGGTCATGCGCGCGACCAGGTCAAGTTTGACTGACGGGTCGAGACGGTAGTCGAAGCTGATGACCGGGTAGCTCTCCAGCGTGAAGGAAGTCGTCGTCATGTAGGCTGCCATCGGGCTGCCCTGCTTCTGCTGCGTCAGGCAGACTGAGTGGGTTCCTGCCCCGGACGTGGTGGCGTCGATCTCGACCTTCGCGCCGTTCTGGCCGAAGGTGCGCCATTCGCCGAGGCCGGTCTCGAAGGTGTCCGTCACGAAGGTCGGATGCGTGGTGCTCTGGAGCTTGGTCACCACTGGTCCCTGGCGATCCTGCGACCAGTCCATCGTCCAGGTCAGGCTCGGCGGCTTGACGACCGGGTTGCCCGCGAAGTCCTTGGCCGCCACCAGTTGCACCGTTACAGGCTGCTTGTCGGGCAGCACCACCGGGTCGGGTGAGACGTCCTCGCAGTTCCACACCAGGGAGCTCCGGGAAGAGGAGTAGCTGAGCCCGCGGTTCTCCATCGTGTAGTCCTTGCCGGCAACACGAAGGATGATACTCATCGGGTCCACGCCGGCCGGGCCCTGATCCGCCAGGTTCAGACGCACCATCGAGGTGGCGGCCTTCGTTCCCTCTTTGGGGTACGCGGCCGACGCTGTCGGGGCCTCGCCGTCCGCTAGCAGCCGCCAGTGACTTGCCTCGCTCCAGTTGCCGGCACCGTCACGGGCTTTGGCGTGCAGCCAGCCGTCGACGTCGGCAACTCCCTCGGCAACGCCGCTGACCCCCGTGAGCTTGACCTCCTGCCCGGGGTCGCCGGTCGGGTTCTTGTCCACGGCCCAGCTCAGGCCGAAGGTCCCGCTTACGTCCAGAGCCTTCCACGCCAGCGGGAGGCCCTGCTGCGCGCTCACCACCGGGATGATCTGAAAGTTGTCCAGATGGTAGCTCTGACCCTTGACGTTGGCAGTCCAATTCCAGTCCGCCATGACGAACTGCCGGACGATGTAGGAGGACGCCGACGGGTCATCTTTGCGGAGCATGTCGTAGAGATTGAACTCCGCGTGGTGCCACTGGTTGTCGTCTACCACCTGCGGCACCGTTCCGATGTACCCCAGGTTGTTGTCGGTGTCCTTGAACTTGATGGCCTTCCAGTCGCCGTTCACATAGACCGCGAAGTCGGACCGGAGCCGAGGCGGAACCTTGTAGTCGAAGCTGACGATGCGGTACTTGCCGGCATCGAAGGGACGCTTCTGCAGGTACACGCCGAAGCGTCCGCCCGTCAGGCGGTTGTAGACCTTGAGACTCGACTGCCCGGAGGCTGCCGTGGTGGAGTCTAGAGAGAGGTCGGCGCCCCCGGAGCCGCCGTAGCTCGATATCTCGCCCAGCGAGTGCTCGAAATCCTCATTGCACAGGTAGCCCTTGGCTCCGACGCTCACGATTGGGGCAGCCGGCGGCGTCTTGTCCTCAGCGAAGGCGACCCGGTAGTTCAGCACCTCCGGGGCCGCCGCCACATTCCCTGCCCAGTCCTTCAGGGGTCCCACAGACACCGTGACGGCTTCACCATCGCTGACGGGCACAAGGGCCGAGCGAGGATCAACCGTGAGGGTACCGGAGGCCGGGTCGTAGGCCGCTCCGTCGCCGTCTAGCGGCACCGCCTTGCCCTTGACGGCAACCTTGATCGACGCCGGATTCACACCGCCGGAGTCCCGCAACTCAAGGGTAAGCGGCGCGTCGCCAAGGACTGCTCCCGGCTTCGGAGTGACCGGCGTCACTTGCGGCGCCGTGTCGTCGACCATCGTCAGGTAGTTCGCCGTAGGGCTCCAGGTGCCGTCCGCCAGATTCGCCTTGACGTGGGCGTAGTAGATGCCGGGACCCTTGGCGCTCACCGAGAGTGCCCCGTCCGTCGCAGTGACGGTGTCCGGCGCAGCTCCGAGGGGATCGTCGTCCAGGGCGACGCTGTAGCCCTTGATGCTGGCGCCCTGTCGAGGCGTCGCAGCCAGCTTGATCTCTCGTCCTGCAGGGCGCAGGAGTGCGAAGTTGTCCAGCATCAGGGTCGTGCCGAGGGTGTTCCCGCCGAAGCCCGCCAGCAGGTAGTCGTCCTCGCACAGGTTCCCGATCCACAGGTCACTGGCCCGGACCGTGCTCCCTGCCGGGAGGCGCAAGCGCAGCGCACCTAACAGGTCAAAGGTCGCGTGGTGCCACTGCCCATCGGCCTTCACGTCCGAGATCGCGCCCAACTGCACCGCCTGAGGTGTGCCGGCGCGCGGACCGGAGAAAACGATCTCGTAGAGCGCGCCCACACAGGTGAGGTAGAAGTTGACCTTGCAGCTACCCTCAGCCGGCAGGCAGTAGTCGAAGCACAGCATGGGGAGTTGATCGACGTCGAAGGACCCGGGGATCGCTGTCGTCGCGAAGGTCCCGCCGGAGACCGGGTTCGTGATCGTGAGGCAGTGCCCCGTGCCGGAAGCGCCCCTCGCAAGGCCGAGGGCGACCGGTCCCTGTGTGGAAGGCCCCGCAGTCGGACCGGGAAGGGCGATCACGCGGACCGCGGCGTTCACCACGACCGGGTCTTGATCGTTGCGCGGCGTCCAGGTGCCGAGGTCGGACTCGAAATCGTTCTGTACCGACAGGTGGGAGGGTGAGGATACGGTGAAGGGCAGGTCGGCCACCTTGCGCACCGGTGCCCTCAACTGGTCCATCCCCGGAATCGCCTTACGCTGCGCCTGTTCCTGGTCGTAGTAGACCTTCACCCGCGAGATGATGGTCCCGTTGTCGTAGGTCCACAAGCCGACATGGCCACCAGGCAGCGGGTCAGGATCGGTGGCTTCGCAAGCCAGCTTCTCATCGACGTAGAGCTGGAGCTTATTGCCCGTCTTGCGCGCGCGGATCGACCACCACCGGCGATGGAACTCATACGTGGAGGGGAACCCATCCTCGAACACCGGAAGCAGGTGGGCCAGGTCCGTGCTGGTCGCCAGGACCTTCGTGCCCTTCATGATCCGTGTCTCATTGTTCCGGTTCGCGCCCACCATGAAGGAGTAGCCGCTGGAGGGGTTCGCGCCGTCTCCATCGATGGTGATGTTCAGGTCGTTGGGGTTCTTGTAGGAGTTCGTGCTCCCGAGCCCCATCTTGAAGGCCATGTAGGCCTCGACCGTCACGTCGCCCTTGAACTCCCGCTTGTTCCACAGAGCCGCGATCCCATCGTCGGCATAGCCGCCCTGCCACGACCACTGGGGACTGCAGGTCCAGCGGTTCGTGATGGCCCAGAGGCCGCTGAGAGCGGTCCAGTCGCTGGGGGAGTCGCTGAAGGTGTAGTCGTACAGGTTGGAGGACAGCAGATCGACCTGGCCCGGGTCGAGGCCAAAGGGGCCCGGGTCAAGCGATACACGACCACCGCCGGACATGGGACGTGCCAGAGCCAGGTCCACAGGTGCCGGGGTCAAGGCAAGGTCCGCCTTCTGCGCCTGCGCCAGTCCGTCACGGGCTGCCTGATTGCGCCCGTCAGCCTTCAACACCTGGGCAAACTGCGATCCCGCCTCCTGGCTGCGCCCCAGGGAAAGGTAGGTCATGCCCAGCCAGTAACGGCTATCGAGCGAGGCCGGCTTGTCGGCTAGAATGCCCTCAAAGGTCGAGGCTGCCTCGGCGGCATGTCCGGCCTGAAGCTGCGAACGCCCCAGCCAGAACCGCGCGGACAGGTTACCGGCGTCCTTCGCAACCAGGTCTGAGAAGCTGGCCACCGACGCTTCCCAGTCCCCGGCGCGGTACTTGGCCAGGCCCTCTTCCAGGGTCGCTGCCTGAAGGGCACCCGCGGCGCCAACCAGCAGCAGGACCCCGAGAGTCACCAGCGTAAGGGTCTGCTTCATGATGCGATCGCGTCTCCCCATGCTACCCTCACCGGTTACCGGGAGGATCCTTAGGCTTACGGCCACACGACGTTGATCGCGACCTTGTCCTGCGCCATCACCAGCACGCGACTGCCTCGCCGCCCGAAAGAGAAGCGGCAGGTGTCGCCCGCAGCTTCCACCTCGGCCTTCCCCAGTTCCTTGCCGTCGGCGGTCAGCGAGAGCAGGAGCTTATGCGACCCCTTCGTGCCACTGATCGCGAGCTGTGCGCCGGTCTTGGGGTCACCCTTCTCCGCCTCGAGGGACACCTTCATGGTCCCCTCGACCTGGCCGATCCTGGGAAGCTCTAAGCTGACCTCCAGCGGGCCGTACCAGTCCCCCTTGGTCCACCACACCTTCGGCGTGTCGCTGTCAGCAGGCTTCACCCAGGCATGGCGCGTGCTCGACCACTCCGCCATTTCGTAGTGCTCTTCCGTGTCGGTGTACTCCTTGGTTACGCGAGCCATCGAGCGCGGGGGAAGTGCGTCCACTCGTGCAAGGCCGAAGGAAGTCGACTTGTCGCCCTCGGCGTACAGGCCAACAGCGCCCTTCAGCGGCCCCTGCACCACCGCATCCACCAGTCTGCGTCCGTTGAGGGCGCAGGCCAGGTAGTCGCGCTCCACTGCCACGGTCGCGGTCACTGAGGCGGGGACGTCCGCCGGCAGCACGCTCTCACTGATGACCTGCTCCGTGGCTCCGAGCGCGACGATCTGGGCCTTCCCGGCGTAGGGAACCTTCGCACCCTTCGGCGCCCAGCGGAAGACGTAGCCGCTGTCTGGGCCGCCACAGCAGACAGCCAGACCTCGACCGCCCTGGCGGCCGTCAACGGTTGCGGTGAACCCGTAGGAAGACCATTCGGGACTCCCCGCGACTAGTAGCGAGGGTGCAGTGCTTGTGGGCTTGGCGGTGCCGTCTGCCACCTGCCAGGTCCCTCGTTCCGGACGCCACTTGCCCGGCGCGGGCTGCTCGAAGTCCTCCACCATGTCCTGCCAGCCCACGACGCGCATGTCGTCAAACCAGGCCCCGCTCTTGCCTTCCACATACATGCCGATCTTGCCCTGCCCGAAGGCGGCGCTTGTGGCCTGGAGCCAGACTTCTCCGTCGACCAGGCACACAAAGCGGTCGTCGCAGGCACGCACCTGGAGCTTGTACCACTGGTAGGGGAGATACCCGCCGAGCTTCTCAGCGAGGAGCTTGCGCTGCCCCTTCACGACAGAGAAGAGCTGCAGTCGAGGGGCCTGTGCGCTGCTGGAGTACCGGCTCTCCCAGCGCAGGAGCATGTAGTTGTCCTTGTCCTGCACGTAGAAGGCCAGACCCACAGCCGGAGTGTCTTCGCGAGCCCGAAGGGAGACCGCGTAATCGGCGTTCCGCCAGAACCACGAGCCCATCGCGCACAGGGCACTGGTTTCGCTGCTGCCGAAGTAGCTGAAGGCATTGGCGGAGAGTTCCGCCCGCATCTGTCCTGCCTGGCGGTCCTCGCGCAGGGAGATCAACTGCCACCTGCCGGAGAGCTGCTCCCACTCGTCCTTGGCGCCCTCTTCACGCTCAAAGGTGTCGACGGCGTCGATCTCACCGACGTCCTGGAGCCAGGCATCGTCGATCTTGGCGCCGCCCAAAGCCTCATGGCCGACTACGCCGCCATGTAGCTCGGTGTCGTAGGCCTCCAGGACCACAGTCCCGTCCCACACGAAGGCGATGCCCCAGGAGTCACGGTGCAGGGCGAAGTCGACCTTCTGGTCCTTGGCCATCGCCGGCAGCTCGACAGGCCGGCCCAGTGCCACCGACTTCTGACCGTCGACCTTGCTGAGTGAGAGAGAGCGACCTCTGAGCTCGAGCAGGTAGTACCGCGAAGGGTTGTCCTGCTTCTCGGCCCCAAAGAGGATCCTGACCTGGGCCGAGGCCGGATCGGAGATCGCGACAACGCCACCCAGGGCAAAAGCAGGACCGACTTCTTCCTCCATCATCTGCCATGCCCCGGCCTGGAGAGCAGCGCCCACCACGAGCGCCAGGACGAGGGTGATCCGCGCCAGGCAAGGCCGCTTCGACACGCTCTCACGTCCTATCCCTTATGAAATGCCCCTCACGCCGAGGGCCAGGTGGGTGAGGGGAATTGGCCGGAACCCGGGGCCTCGCGACGACACCTTCCTATCGCCAGACCCCAGGGCTCCCTCGTGACCTTATCCACAGGTGCTGTGTCTAGCGTACCAGGTACTGCGGCGTCTCAGTTTCGATGCGCGACGGCTGCCACCGACTCTTCGGTGTGGTTGTCAGGATGAACTGGTCCAGCTCAGACCCGTCCTCACGGTACTGGACGCGAATCTGGTGGGTCCCCTTGCTCAGCGTAAGGGTGGGCCCTGCGACCCAGTGCCACTTCCGGAACAACTGGTCGGTGATGTACGGGGTTGAGCTCGTTACGCTGGTCTTGTCGGCCATCGCGAAGAACGAGTTGCCGCAGGCGTCCCACCACCAGCAGCGTCCCCAGAACTGGTAGGTCCCAGGTGCGGGAACGCTGATCTTGAAGGTCGCGTGGCCGTCGTCTGCCGGGCCGGTCTCGGTGGTAGCATGCGGACGGCGAACTGCGACGCCGATGCACTTGCCACCCGAAGCCGCGGGGTCGGACATGACCTTCATGGACTTGGTGGTCCCCAGGCAGTGCTCGCCTTCAACCACGATCTTGGCGGCCATGGCGGCCGTGCAGCTGAAGACGAACACAAAGGCAATTGCTGCGACAAGGTACCTCACGATGGGTCACCTCACTGCGAGTTTGTTTCGGCTATGCCGAAGAATCGGATGCCGTGCCACGCCTGCGCTCTACGGAGAGCCTCTCCCGCAGGAGCACGGTCACCATTGCGAAGAGGAAGGCCCAGACTAGGCTCACTCCTCTGACGAGCAAACTGGTGAAAAGGTTTGCCAGGGTCAGCC
This sequence comes from Armatimonadia bacterium, assembly GCA_039679385.1. NCBI lineage: Bacteria > Bacillati > Armatimonadota > Armatimonadia > Armatimonadia bacterium. The sequence continues at coordinate 42,985 of JBDKVB010000118.1, forward strand.
CCAGAACTGCTCCGGGTAGACCGGCCGCCAATCCTCGTTCGACTGTTGACCCTGCCTTCAGCCACAGCACCCGTGACTGCCGCCAGAACCGCGTCAGGAACCCGACCAGGCATATCAGGGCCGCGAATCCCGTCGAAGCCCCCACCACCAGGTACAGATTGTTGGTATCCGGTTCGCTCTTCTTGACGTTCGGCAGCGGGCCGTAGTACTGGGCTTCCCCGATGCGTCGCTGATAGCTGCCCGCACCCACGCCCAGCGGGAAGTTCTCTGTGAGCATCTGCAGCGCGGGTTGCCACTCCAGCCACCGCTTCTTGACGATCAGCGAGTCCTGCACGGGAGCCTGGGCGCCAGCTTCTAGCTTGTACAGCTCCCCGCGCTCGAAGGGGTCGAGGAACTCGGCAACGTTCGTCGCGCGGTTCATGGGTAGCCCGAGGTTCACCGCCACGGCGAACACTACCAGCGCCGGGGCCAAGTACGTCCGCACTCGCCCACCACGCACGTAGGCAATCCAGGCCAGAACCGCCGTCAGTATCCACACCTGCGGCGGGCCGACCATCGTCACCAGGGCCACTGCCACCAGGCCCAGTACCCACCACCGCTGCACCTTGTTCCGCTCGTGCAGGGCGACCCCAAACAGGAGCGGCAGCGTCATTACCAGAAACGCGCTGTAAACGTTGCGGTTCCCGAAACTTGACTTCACATCGAAGGGCTTCTCCGCCAGCAGCGCGTAGTCGGCTAGACCCCACAGGACCACCACCGTAACCGCTCCCAGGAGCACCGCCGCAGCGCGTCGCATCTTGGCCGTGCTGTTGAGCACGTCCACGAAGAGCATGTACCCCGCGAAAAAGTACAGGCCCAACTGCGCGACCTCGACCACACCTGCCTTGATGCCGCCCAGCGACAGGTTCCCGTCCGCGTCGACCATCGACTTCGACATGGACAGCAGGCCCAGGACGAGCCATGCCCAGACCACGAAGGGCGGCCAGGTGAGGCTGCGCCAGCGACCCTCGCGAGTCACCTTCCACACCCAGGCCACCGTCAGCAGCGCACACAGAACGTCGGCAGCAGCGATGAAGGGACCATAGCGCGGGTGCCCTACGTACCCCAACTGCGAGCACGACAGGACCAGCAGTGCGAACAGTGCCACCTCAAAGCGCCGAGGCGGGGGAAGCTCGGACTGGTTGCCGGGCTGTTGGCTCATGGATTGGTCACTTCCGGTAGTCGCCATTCTCACCTGTCCCTGGAACTCCTGATGCCCGCCGGAACCCTCGCGACCTGCCACCACCCAGACTCGATGCAAGCCTCCCGCTCACTGCATCGGAAAGGCCATGTTCCGCGCGCACGCCAGGATCAGCGTGAGCGCCAGGTACACATGTGGTGCGCGGCCAATCCCCGGCCGGCCACCGATCCCCAGCAGGATGACCGCCAGCGCGCCGCCCTGCACTGTGACCAGAATCGGCCGCAGGGCCTCGCTCAACGCCAGGTCGTGGGTTCCGTGCAGCAGGAAGTACAGGCCAACCGCCAGCAGACAGATCAGCCCTGTCGTCAGGCCGACCGCGGGACGCAGGGGAACGCCTTCTCTGGGCTCCTCGCCGCCAAAGCCACGATAGGCCAGCCAGGAGACCAAAGCGATCACGATGCCGACGAGACCGATGCTGGGATAGGTCGAGGCGAAGTCGGCCGGCAACTCCTCCCCAAGCCGCGGGATGGAGGCCAACTGAGGGTCGTAGCACAGACTCAGGCACAGCAGCCCCGTCAGCATGAGAGTGAACCGAAGCCAGGTGCGCTTCACATTCCGCACACCGCAGCAGAACGCTCCCACTAGAAGCGTGGCAGCCACGAGCAGCATGACTCCCCACTGCGGCAGGCTCACCACAGCACGCTGCCAGCCCGTGTACACCGCCGAGACGCACATGATCAGCAGCCCCAGGTGGATGCCCCCTGCGGCTACTCGTGCCTGTGATCGTCCCGGCGGCGAGACATGCAGCTCCGCCGTCCGGGTGTCCTGGGCCATTGCTCACCCTCCCTGAAGGGAAAGACTCTCGACAACCTGATCTCACGTCTGCCGAAGAGCAGTCATCCCGAAGTGCTTCGCGAAGCGACCAACCACAGCCTCCGCAGCCTCAGCCACAGTCACCTCGCGCCCCAGTTCCACCGACATACTAGTCATCTCAACGTCCGGCAGGCCACAAGGTTCGATCAGCCTGAAGGGTGACAGGTCATTGCATACGTTCAGGGCGAACCCGTGGTAGCTCACCCAGCCTCTCACTGCCACACCGATCGAGGCGATTTTGCGCGACTGTACCCACACACCGCGCAGCCCCTCTCGGGACTGCGCCGGGATACCCAGGTCCTGAAGAGCTTGCACCAGAACCGTCTCGATGCCCTGGATATAGGCGTGCAGGTCGGGCCTTCCGTCGAAGAGCCCGCGCAAGTCCAGAATCGGGTAGCCCACCAACTGCCCCGGGCCGTGGTAGGTGACCTTGCCGCCGCGGGTGATCTCGTGCAGTTCGATCCCGGCACGGTCAAGCGTCTCGGTGTCAGGCATGCCTGGCTCCTCGGTGCTGCGTCCGACGGTGACGACCGGCTCATGCTCAGTCAGCAGGAGCGTGTCCCCGACGCAGCCTCGACGGCGCAGACCCAGCAGGTCGGTCTGCCGGGCCAGCGCCTGAGCATAGCGTGTCCGTCCGAGGTCGATGACGGTGAGCGGTTTTCCCCCAGCCCGTGAAACGGTCATCTGATATCGCGGCGCGCCTGACCTGGATCGGCGGCACTCGCGCCCAGTCCTGTTATTCGCGCATCCCGACCGGCCAACCTCCCGGAGGCGGCGCCCGGTCGACACATATGCTCTGCTGCACGCATCTGAACCTTGACGGAAGGCGCCGCGAACATGTAGCCTGCCTGATGAACAACGTCGTGCGCTCTACCCATCCGAGTAGGAGGCATGATGCCCGTGCGACACCCGTTGCTCCTCGTCCAGCCCCCGACCCTTCCACCGCTTCACCCTGAGTTCCGTCCTGCGGTTCTGGGCAACCGCGCCTTCCGCAAAGCCGTTGACGAATCCGGTGTAGGCGTCCCGCTGAGAATCGCGCTCGAGCGTGGCGATGGGTCGGTATCGACCTACGAGACCCGCGTGTTCCCCTCGGGGCATGAGCTCGCCGAGGCGAACCTGACCTACGCTGAGCGATTGCTCAAGTTCCTCCTCTGGCAGCGTGGCGGCTGGAAGGTCACCGTCGGCGGGCCGCCCGAGATCGCCCGCTACCTGCGCCGGGTCTACTCGCCCTCCGGTGACCGCGCCTTCGACTACGACTTCATGGGCATGACGGTGTACGAGAACCCCTTCACCGTAGTCGACACAGACGCGGAGAGCGTTCCCGAGACCAGCGAAGCCTCAGCACCTCTCGGACGCCATCTTGACGGCTGCCGCATCGGCTTCGATCTGGGAGCCAGCGACCGCAAGACCAGTGCGGTGATCGACGGCAACGACGTCTTTACCGAGGAGGAGCCCTGGGACCCCAAGTCTGCCACCGACTGGCATTACCAGTATGAGGGCATCCGGTCCTCAATCCAGCGTGCCGCAGACCACCTTCCACGGATCGACGCCATCGGCGGCAGCTCCGCCGGGGTGTACATCAACAACCGCGTCATGGTCGCCTCGCTGTTCCGCGGCATCCCCAAAGACGACTTCGAGCAGCACGTGAAGCCCCTCTTCGAGAACCTGGGCAGGGAGTTCGGCGTGCCCTTCGTGGTCGTCAACGACGGCGAGGTCACTGCCCTCGCGGGCTCGATGTCGCTGGAGGCCAATGCCGTTCTGGGTGTCGCCATGGGCTCAAGCCAGGCGGTCGGCTATGTCACGCCCGACGGTAACATCACCGGCTGGCTCAACGAGCTCGCCTTTGCGCCCATCGACTATCACCCCCAGGCACCGGAGGATGAGTGGTCAGGCGATCTGGGCTGCGGCGTTCAGTACTTCTCCCAGCAGGGCGTGATGCGTCTCGCCGCGGCTGCCGGACTCGAGTTCGACGCTGCCCGGTCCGTGCCCGAGCGCCTCGAGGACGTGCAGGCCTGGATGAAGGAGGGCAACCCGAAGATCCCCGCGATCTACGAATCCATCGGCATCTCGCTGGGCTACGCCGTCGCCCACTATGCCGACTTCTACGACACCGAGAAGCTCCTCATCCTGGGGCGTGTGACCACCGGCGCCGGAGGAGACATCCTCCTCGAGAAGGCCCAGGACGTCCTCAGCCGTGAGTTCCCGGAGGTTGCCGAGCGTTTGGAGATGATGCTGCCGAACGAGAAGCTGCGGCGTGTAGGGCAGGCCATTGCCGCCGCAAGCTTGCCTGCTATCGTATAGAGAATCGAGCCCGAGACAATCCCAGGAGGACCGACCCGCATGGAACTGAAGAACCCTGGCGCTGAGCTCTTCATACCCGACGAGATTCCTGAGGACGAGGCTTTTGACCGAACTGTATGCCTGGGCATCGCCGCCCACCAGGATGACCAGGAGATCATGTCCTACCACGGCATCATTGAGTGCTTCCAACGCGACGACAAGTGGTTCGGCGGGGTCATCGTGACCGATGGCGCCGGCGCACCACGGGCGGATATCTACGCCCGCTACAGTGACCGGATGATGGTCAACGTCCGCCACAAGGAGCAGAAGAAGGCTGCCTACCTCGGAGAGTATGCCTTCCAGGCTCTCCTGCGCTATCCCAGCTCCTCCGTGAAGGACCCGGACGACGAAGCGGTCACCGAAGAGCTCTGGACCATCATCGACCGCGCTCGACCGCGACGCATCTACACCCACTGCCTGACCGACAAGCACGACACCCACGTCGCAGTGGCTGTGCGAGTGATCCAGGCCTGCCGTCAGCTTCCCGAGGAGGCGAAGCCCAGGGAGGTCTGGGGCTGTGAGGTCTGGCGCGACCTCGACTGGATGCCGGATGCCGAGAAGGTCATCCTGGACTGCTCCAGTCACGAGAACCTGCAGGCCGCGCTCCTGTCTCTCTTCGACTCCCAGGTCTGCGGGGGGAAGCGGTACGACCTCGCCACCATGGGCCGACGTCGCGCCCATGCCACCTACCACGAGTCCCACGGCGTCGACGTCGGTGAGCTGCTCAACTTCGCCATGGACCTCACGCCACTGATCTACGACCCCTCTCTGGACATCAAGCACTTCGTCGATGGCCAGATCAACCGGTTCCGAGAGGATGTCATGGCCCGCTTGTCGAAGGCACTCAAGTAAGGCTGCGCTTCGCGCGGTGCAAGTCTGCTCGATCAACAGCACCCCGGCTCGGTCGCTTCGGCGTCTGGCCGGGGTGTGTCTAGTGAGGTGACCCTCTCCGTGTCGGACACTTTCGATTCCACCCACGATGCCAGGGTAGCGGTGGTTACCGGCCATCACCCCTTCGATATCCCACACTTCCAGGACGCCTTCCGAAGCATGCCCGGGATTGTGGCCTACCCGCAGGACCTGTGCGAGTTCTCTTCCGATGTGGCCAAGCTGCGCGACGAGTACGCGGCGGTCGTCTTCTATATGATGCCGCTGCAGACTCCCGGCTCAGAGACCGAGTGGTGGGACAGGGGCATCCCCGGCGCCCTCGATCGACTCGGTGAGACCGAGCAGGGCATCGTGGTGCTCCACCACGCTCTCCTGGCCTACCGCGAGTGGGACCGGTGGCACGACCTTATCGGTCTGGATAACCGCACCTACAAGTCCTACCACCCGGGAGAGCAGGTCACCAGCCGGATTGCCGACCCGTCGCATCCCATCACCTGCGGCCTCGCGTCCTGGACAATGACCGACGAGACCTATGTGATGGGTGACGCCGATCCCGACAGCCACGTCTTGGTCACCTACGACCATCCTCGCAGCTTGCATACGATTGCCTGGACGCGGACCTTCGGCAAGGCACGGGTCTTCTGCTACGCGGCGGGGCACGACCGCCTCACCTACGCAGACCCGAGCTTCCGCGAGCTTCTACGCCGTGGGATTCTGTGGGCTGCGCGGCGCGAGGACGCGATCTGACGCCGCCGACCGTCGGTCCGGTGAGTCCCAGGCTGCCAACGGGATGCGCTGACCACCCATCAGCGCTCTGGGCG
>JBDKVB010000119.1 GCA_039679385.1 Armatimonadia bacterium
CACTGATCGGCTTGTCCGTCAGACGCGCGACCGTCAGGAAGCTCTCCAGCGGTTCGAACAGGGCACTGCTCCCGACCAGCGTCAGCGGAGCCCCAACCGTGGTGACCTCGGGCAGCCTCTGGGCCAGTTTGACCATGCTCTCGAGGTCGGCCTGAGTGGGGTGGCGCGGCTTCCCCGCATCGAAGTCGTAGTACAGCGGCGTGATCTCAAAGCCCATCGACACGCTGTAGGTCGACGCAGCCTCCAGCGACGCCGGCGCTTCCACCAGCCCGCGCGCCTTCTGAAGCGCAAGGACCTCGTCTATCAGCTCGTCCGTCAGACGCACGTGCTTGCTGCCGGCCTCTACCCCAGCGCCCTTTTCCGCAAGCGCCTCCAGCATCCGCGGATGGTGCACCCAGACACCGGACTCCTTCAGCACGCGACGCACAGCCTCCCCCAGCACCTGCGCCTTCTTGTCATCGAGAACCATGCCCCGCGGCATGCCGCTACCTCCTGCGATGTCGCCCTGCCGGCACCGTGATGCGAGAGTCCTGGTGCTCCCCTACAGCCTCAGCTCATGGCCATGAGTGCGCAGCCAGGCCTTCGGGGCTTCATACCCCGGCATGACCTGCGCGACGTAACCCCAAAAAGCCGGCGAGTGGTCCGGGTGACGGAGGTGACACAGCTCGTGCACAATCAGGTAGTCCATCACCTCGGCCGGAGCCATCACAACGCGGTAGCTGATGCTCACGTTGCCCTTGCTCGAGCAGCTTCCCCAGCGGCTTGTCATGTCTTTCACCACGACCCGTCGCGGCTGCACGCCCACCCGTTTCCCGAGCACAGCAAACCGCTCCCGGCAGTCCTTCACCGCCTCCTGCACGTACCAGCGCCGCAGCGCCAGGCGAACCTGTTCCCGTCGGGCTTCGGCGCTGGCTGCGGGGCCAACCTGCACGCTCAGCCTGTGTCCGCGCAGGCTCACCTCGCCGTCGCCGAACAAGCTCTGGCGAACCTCCAGCGTCACTTCCCGGCCCCGGATCAGCAGCGTCTCCCCCGCCGTGTATCGTCGGGGCGCAAGGCGCTTCCCTTCTGCCTCTCTCAGCCTCGCGCGGATCCAGTCCATCTGCCGGCGCACGAAGGTCTCGATCTCGCGCAGCGGCGTGCCCAGTCCTGCCCGAACCTCGACGCCCTTCTGCGGGTGGACGAGGATCGTGATCCTCCGCCGTCCACGACGTCGGACCAGGGCGTACTCCACTGTGCCCCTAGCATCAGTAACCCGACGCACGACCGGTTCCCGTGCAGGCTCACGGGGTCGCGAATCCGTCCGCGCAGCACCGCCCGCAACTCCCAGCGCGGAGCTCGCAACTACCACTGGCGGCCCGGCAGCAGCACCCTTGCCGGGGTCTTCACCTCTGGAGGGTGTCAAGCTACCTGCCTCTCCCCTTAGTCCCCGCTCGCCAATCTGGCCAGCACCCGTGCGCAGTTCTCCATCGCGCCCAGGTGCCCCACTTCGAAGCCGTGGGTGTTCTCGGTCGGAAAGCCGATGCAGCCTGCACGACCAGCCAGCCCATACCGAGCCGCCGAACTCGCATCGCTCCCGAAGGACCGCACCAGCATCCGCTGATGTCCGCCACAGACCTCGTCCGCAGTCCGTGCGAGTTGGTCGGCGAGGCCCTTGTGGTACTGCATCGTGACGTCCTTGTACAGGATCACCGGATCGGGGCCGAGGGCCACCGGGTACTCTTCGGCGACCGGTGCAATCTCAATAGCGATCTGCGTGCTGGCCGGGACTGTCCGGCTCACGTAAGCTCCGCCGCCGCAGCCTGTCTCCTCGGCACTGGTGACCGCCAGGTACAGGTCCAGAGCAGGCCTCCTGCCCGCCGATCGCAGCAACTCCGCCACCAGAACCAGGATCGCAACTCCCGCCTTGTCATCCAGTCCAAAGCCGCCCACGCAGTCGCCCAGGTAGAAAGGTTGCTTGCGTGATCTCGCCACACAACCGCGGACGCCGACGAGGATGCCTTTCTCCGCCAGTTGCGCCCGGTTCAGCTTGCAGTGGATGTGACACATCTCCCAGTTCAGCGCCTTCTGCTTCGCCTCACTCACCTTCGGCGTCAGGTGGCTCGAGTGCCGACTGCCGACGGACAGCACGCCCGTCACAACCTCATCTCCCAGCAGATCGAAGGGGCCTTCGCCATACACCCAGGGCACACAGCCCCCGAGCGGGTCCATCCAGATCTTCCCGTCCTCGTCGATCTTGCGGACGATGGCGGAGATCTCGTCCTTGTGGGCCATGAGCAGCACACCGTCGGCACTGCTATGCCCCTTGATCTTGCCGATCACATTGTCATTGGGATCGACCCACACCTCATCGCAGTACCCGGTGAGCAACTCACGACTCAGACGCTCCATCTCAGCCTCATCGCCGGTTGGGGCATGAGTCACGAGCAGACGTCCCAGCAGATCGCGTAGCAGCTCTTGCATGGCAGTTCAACACTCCGCAGGCAGGTAATGAAGTTCAGCTTGTGTTGGAGGCCTTGTGCCTCCCTGCTCAGCTCTCGGCTTTGCTAAAGGTCGACGGGCTGCCCCTTCTCAGCAGACTCCACCATCGCCGTCAGGGCCTTCGTGATCATCAGCCCGTCATGGGCGTCAACGAGCGGCTCCTCACCCCGCAGGACACAGTTCACGAAGTGGCTGATGGCGTCGAAGACGAAGCCCCGCGGCTCACCGTCCACGTCCCCCGAGAAGAACCCCCGGTTCTGGTAGCTCTCGGCATCTGCGACCATGTGCACCGGCTGCGCCGCATCGACGTTCACATACCCCTTGCTGCAGATGAGCTGGAACTTGCTGTCCACCATATGCGGCAGCGACTCCGGCATGATCCAGCAGGACTCGAAGTTGCCCACGCAGCCGTTCTCGAACTCAACGGTGGCCTGGTAGAAGTCCGGGGTGTCGATGCCCATCCCCTTGAGCACCACAGACCGCGAGACGGCGTTCACCCGCTTCGCCTCGCTGCCGAAGTACCACCGTGCGATGTCATAGCGATGGGTGATCAGCCAGAAGGGCAGGCGTGTGTTGGCCGACCAGGAGAGCATCTTGGTCGGCACATAGATTGTGTTGTTGAGCCGCGCGTACACATACATCGGGTCGCCGAAGCGCCCTGCCTCAAGCATCTCGTGGGTCGACCAGAAGGAGG
>JBDKVB010000120.1 GCA_039679385.1 Armatimonadia bacterium
AGCGAGGTGCGCTCTACGGTGGCCTCGCGGGAGTGGTCGTCTTCAGCTTCTGGGCCCTTCTGGGTGCAGAGGTCCTGATGTTCGGCGCCCACTTCGCCCTCGCTTACGAACACGTCTTCGTCCTCCACCGGCCGCCTGAGGAGGACAACAACTTCGCCGGGGTCCGGCCGTCAACTGGACCTGAGGAGCCCGCCGACAGGTTGCCCTGAGGTCCCCTTCCCGCGCAGGGCTCAGGGCGACGCCGAACCTGCTTGCCCCATCGCTGCAACCGGCTGTCACGATACCCAGAAGGGGAGTGCTCGTCCATGACACGCTTGGCTGTTGTCGCCCTGCTCCTGTGCCTGCTGGCTGCAGTGCTGGTACTCCCGGCCTCGGCACAACCCATGCCAAAGAAGCTCATCGAGTATGGTTGGGACGTGCCTGCACCCAGCTTCGTCGCCCAGAACCTCCGCGAAATGGAGAAGCGGCCCTTCGAGGGCCTCATCTTCCGCGTCCCCACGATCGGCTCGGTCTTCGCCAACAGGAAGTGGGATGAGAAGGACCCCAAGATCGCGGCGGAGCTGAAGGCCTGCAGCGAGATCCAGTGGGGCAGGTTCACCGACAACTTCGTCATCATGTACGCTGCCTCGACGATGGACTGGTTCAGCGATGCCGACTGGGAGTGCGTCGAGAACAACGTCCGGCTCTGCGCCAAAGCTGCCCGACTGGCCCGCTGCAAGGGCGTGTGTTTCGATGCCGAGCCCTACGGCAGCAACCCCTGGCTCTACAGCAAGCAGGCCCACGCCGACACCAAGACCTTCGCTGAGTACGCTGCTCAGGCTCGCAAGCGTGGCGCGCAGTTCATGAACCAGATCCAGGCTGAACTGCCAAACGCGGTTGTGCACACCTTCTTCCAGCTCTCGATCCTGTCACGCTACGGCAACGAGCCCGACCTTGCCGAGCGGGACCGTCGACTCGGCGCCGAAGGCTACGGGCTGCTGCCTGCGTTCCTCAATGGGATGCTCGATGTCGCCGGTCCGAACATCACGATCACGGACGGCAACGAGTCCTCCTACTACTACACCGAGCCCCTCCCCTACTACCGAGCCTATCAGACCATCCACCAGACCTGCCTCGGACTGGTCGCGCCGGAGAACCGCGCCAAGTACCGGGCCCAGATGCAGTGCGCCCAGGCGCTGTATGTGGACTACCTCTTCGACTACTGGGGTCGGGGGACACCGGCCAAGTACATGACGCCCGAAGAGCGGGCCAAGTGGTGGGAGCACAACGTGTACTACTCCCTGGCCACCACCGATGAGTATGTATGGTTGTACAGCGAGAAGATGAACTGGTGGCAGGACAAGAACCTTCCGCCGGGGATGGAGCAGGCCATTGTCTCGGCCAAGGACAAGCTGGCAAAGCGCCAGCCGCTCGGGTTCGAGATGACCGACATCATCAAGCAGGCGCGGCAACGTGAGGCCGAGGAACTGCAGAAGCGTCTCGGAGACAAGAGCGCCCAGGTTCGGCGGCTCACTGAGCTGGAAATCCCTGAGATTGATGGGCAACTCGGCGACGCCGCCTGGAAGAGATCGCCGGCACTGGGGCCCTTCATGCCTTACGCAAGCCAGAAGGATGACGCGCTGAAGGCCCAGACCCATGCCTGGGTCGCCTACGACACCAAGATGCTGTACCTGGCTGTGCGCTGCGAAGAGCCCCAGGCGAACCTGCTCAGGCCCGTCGGCGACAAGCGAGACGATGACGTGTGGCTCGGAGACAGCGTCGACGTGTTCCTTACCTCGGGGACCGCCCGCACACCCTTCTTCCATTTTATCCTCAACCCGAAGAACGTGCGCTGGGACGCCCGCAACACCGATGCGGCGAATCAGGACCTGACCTGGAACCCGACCTATGAGACAGCTACCGCGGTCGATGCTACGGGCTGGTCGGCGGAACTGGCTATCCCCTGGTCGGCGCTCGGAGTCACCGACGCGGCGCCCGGCAAGCCGATTCTGGCGAACGTGTGTCGTCAGCGCGTGACCCCGGCGGGCAATGAGTACGGCTCGTGGTCGCGGTGCGTGCAAGGCTTCATTGAGCCCGAGCGTTTCGGAACCTGGGTGCTGCAGTAGGTCTGGAGACACGAGCCGGGGAGGCCGGTTGACTTAGGGCCTGTCTCCCCGCAAGCGCACACCCCGCAAGGAGAACATCATGCCCCTCCGCGTCACCATCTGGAACGAGTTCCGGCACGAGAAAGCAGACCCGCAGATCAGGAAACTGTACCCTCGAGGCATGCACGCAGCGATTGCCAAGTACTTGAAGGCGCAGACCGACTTCAAGGTGAGGACGGCGACACTGGATGAGGAGGAGCACGGTCTGACCGAGAAGGTCCTCGCGGCCACCGACGTGCTGGTCTGGTGGGGACACATGGCCCACCAGGAGGTCCGCGACGAGATTGTGGAGCGCGTCCACCAGCGGGTCCTGGCCGGCATGGGCCTCGTGGTGCTGCACTCCGGGCACTACTCGAAGATCTTCCGTCGGCTCATGGGCACAACGTGCAGCCTCAAGTGGCGTGAGATCGGCGAGAGGGAGCGACTGTGGGTAGTGAGCCCCGGCCACCCCATCGTCGAGGGGATCGGCGAGTGCATCGAGATTCCGCATGCGGAGATGTACGGCGAGCACTTCGACATCCCGGCACCGGACGAGCTGGTACTCGTCAGTTGGTTCGAGGGCGGCGAAGTGTTCCGCAGTGGCTGCTGCTGGAATCGTGGCAAGGGCAAGGTCTTCTACTTCCGCCCCGGACACGAGACCTACCCGATCTACTACCAGGAGGAAGTGCTCAAGGTCATCGCCAACGCTCTCCGTTGGGCAGCGCCAGTGGCAGGTCCGGACTTCCAGCGCGGGAACGTCAAGCCGCTCGAGGACGTCAAGCCACACGGGTAGGCAAGAAGGGCGTGGCACGGGAACCCTCAGCGCGCGAACGGGCGTTCGCTGATTCGTTGCCGCTCTGTTGCGGCCAAGCTCAGATCTTGCTATACTTGGCGCGAGCTTAGGGGAGGACTTTGGGTGCAAGCTTCGCAGCCTCCGCCGATGCAAGAATCGAAGGACCTGCATACATGATCGAACTCCAAGACGTCAGCCTGAGGTACCCCTCGGGTACAGAGGCGCTGACGAAGGTGGACCTCCGCATCGAGCGAGGCGAGTTTTGCTTCGTAGTGGGGGCATCGGGAAGCGGCAAGTCGACGCTTCTGCAACTACTGTACCGCGAGATCGCGCCCACTTCCGGGCGAGTGATTGTCGACGGGCAGGACGTGGCCCAGTTGCCCCCGTCAAAGGTTCCCTTCCTGCGGCGCAAGATGGGCATTGTGTTCCAAGACTACCGGCTGCTTCCCGACATGACGATATGGGAGAACGTCGGCTTCGCTCTTGATGTGCTGGGCGCAACGCGACGCGAGAAACATCGCAAGGTGCCCATCAGCCTTGAGCTGGTTGGGCTGGGCGACAAGATGCAGTCGCGTCCGGGCGAGCTGTCTGGCGGCGAGCAGCAGCGGGTGTGCATCGCCCGCGCCCTGGTCAATGCTCCGCCGGCCTTGCTGTGCGATGAGCCGACCGGAAACCTCGACCCAGACACGTCTCTGGACATCGTCAACTTGCTGGCCCACATCAACGAGACCGGCACCACTATACTGATGGCGACACACGATAAGTTCATCGTAGACCAAATGCAGCGGCGCGTGGTGAACCTGGTGCGTGGCACTGTCGTTCGCGATGCTGCGGCTGGAGGCTACGATGTCTCTTAACACACTGGAGTTCCTGCTGGTGCAGGCCCTCCGAGCCATTCGGCGCAACCCACTGGTGACGGTGGCAGCCATTACGAACGTCGCAGTGGCGCTGACGATTCTGGGCGCCTTCGGGCTGCTCAGTCTGAACCTGACCCACATGGCCGACCTGGAGGCCCAGGCAGCGGTCATCACCTGTGAACTGGCACAGGGCGCAAAGGCCTCCGACGTGGAGACAGCTCTGCTGTCCGACCAGCGGGTGAGGAAGACGAAGTTCCTGAGCAAGACCGAGGCACGCCAGCAACTGGCGGACAAGTACAAGCTCGACATCAACGCCCTTAAACTGATTCCCAACACCTTGCCCAACTCGATCCTGGTATACGTAACGAAGCCGCAAGACATCGACGCCGTCTGCAAGTCCGCCGGAGCGATTCGTGGTGTGGCGCTGGCCCGCTATCCGCAGCAGATCACCTCGAAGCTCTTGACCGTCGCGCATGGTGTCAGACTGGCGGGCCTGGTCGTCGGCGCCTTGCTGGTACTGGCGACGATCACCGTCATCAACACCACGATCCGGCTCACCATCTACGCCCGGCGCCGAGAGATCCGCATCATGCAGTTGGTCGGCGCCACCAAGTGGTTCATCCGTCTGCCCTTCCTCCTGGAAGGGCTGTTCCACGGCATCGTCGGCGGAATCGTCGCTGCCGTGGCGACCATCGCAGGCTACTCGTGGGTGAACGGGTATGTCTCGCAGAACGTCCAGTTCATCAGTCTGCTTGAAAACGCCCAGATGATGGCCCTGTTCGCTGCGGCGACCATTGCCTGTGGCGCGCTGTTCGGAATGGTCGGGAGCATGACAGGCCTGCGCCGTTTCCTGCGCCTGGTTTGAGACCACCCCTGCCCCTGTGGCCTTGGCGACAGTCGGAGCCTTGCCAAAGTGCGGTAGTGACGAAGGGGTCCGGCGAAGCCGGCAGACCTGGAGGGTAAAGCAATGCGTGTGTTACCAACACACCTGACAACCAGAAGGACTGTGGCCCGTTTCCTGCTACTAGTAGGCATCTGCATGATCCCGATGGCGGCCTACAGCCAGGGTCGCGGCGCGCTCCAACAACGGGCTCGTGAGACCCGCAGCAACATCCAGGGCGCTCGCCAGAACCTGGCCACCAAGCAGCGCAAGGCCCGTGCGGCACGCAACGAGTTGGTCGAGTGCCAGGAGCAGTTGGCGGCAGCCGAGTCGCGACTGCGGCGGGCGCGACGTCAGTTGGCGGCTACCGCTCAAGAGCTCGAGAGGACCAAGCTGGAGCTGGAACGGACCAAGAAGCGCCTCGCCTCTCACCAGGCAGCTATGCAGAAGCGCCTGATCGCCATGTTCCGCAGTGAAGAGCCTTCGTACACGGAGGTCGTGCTGCACGCCACAACCTTCGAGGACTTCGCCAACCGCCTGCAGTTCATGCGGTTGGTGGCGCATGGTGACGAGACCATCCTCGTTCAGATCGTCACGGACAAGATGGCAGTTGAGACGCAGGAGAAGGCCCTGGAGCAGCGCCGAAAGGAACAGGAGGCGCTGAAGGCTCGCGTTGCCAGGGAGCGCGCGACGGTGGCCACCAAGACGGTAGAAGCAGCCAGTCTCGCACAGAGGGCCCAGAGCGACGCCGCCGAGGCCGCCCGACAGCTGGACGCGATGGAGGACGAACTCCACAGCGTCGAGGCGATGCTCAAGCGACTCGCCGAACGGCAGCGCGCTACGGTGCGTCCGGGCAGCAGCGGCGGCTCGGCATCCTACGGAAGCTGGAGCGGTAGCTTGGCGCGGCCGGTACCTGGGTATATTTCCAGCGGATATGGTTGGAGAATCCATCCGATCACGCACACCAGGCGATTCCACGACGGCATTGACCTCGCCTGTGGTGGCGGCACGCCTGTACATTCGGCTGCCTCGGGGACGATTCTGGACACCGGGTGGCGCGGTCCCTACGGCCTCACGGTCCTCATCGACCATGGCGGCGGCGTGTCGACCATGTATTGCCACCTTGAGCGTGGTAGCATCGACGTCAGCCCGGGTCAGCACGTCGGACGCGGGCAGACTGTCGCGCGAGTGGACAGCACCGGCTGGAGCACGGGGGATCACTTGCACTGGATGGTTTTCCGGAACGGGTCGCACGTCAATCCGCTATCGATGTAGTATCACCGCCGTACCCCGCCTTCCCACTGGCGATCGAAAGGGTACGGCGTGACGTTGCCGCAAAGCGCTCCCTGGGGAGTGTATCCCGTTGAAGGTAGGATGATCCTGTGAGTAGCCATCGGAAGCTGGGTAGTGGCCTGTTGGTGGGCTTTGCCCTGGTAGTGGCGTTTCTGGCGGGAATGGTTTCGATGCACGAGTTGAGCAACGAGGGCCTGCTCCGTACCGTGGCCCGCATCGTGCAGATCATCCCGGGGGTGCTGCAGATCGAGGAGAACCCGTCGATCCCTGCAGCGACAGACCTGCGGCCTCTGCAGACCTTCTGGGAGGTCCGCGATAAGGTCAAGCGATCCTTCGTATACTCAGTCGATGACGACAGCAAGCTTACCTACGGGGCGATCCGAGGCATGCTGGCCTCGCTCGACGACCCGTGGACGCGGTTCTACACGCCAGAGGAATACCGCGAGTTCCAGGTCGAGACGGAGGGCCACTTCGACGGCATTGGTGCGGTCCTGGAAAGCCGCGAGGTCGGCGGAGACGGCGGCGAACGAGAGGTCTTCATCACCTCCATCATCCCCGAGGGGCCAGCCTCCAAGGTGGACATCCGTCCTGAAGACGTGATCGTCACCGTGGACGGTCTTCCGACCAAGGGCGCTACCTTGCAGGCCGTCGTCAACAAGATCCGTGGCAAGCGTGGCACCACGGTGAAGCTCGGCCTCAAGCGTCAGGGCGTCGACCAGGTTATCGACGTTGACGTCATGCGCGCCGAGATCGCGATCCCGGTCGTTGAGTACCGGATGCTAGACGACAAGATCGGTTACGTCTGGCTCCGCAGCTTCAACAAGCAGGCAGACACCAAGGTGCGTGCGGCCCTGGAGGACCTCAAGAGCCAGGGCATGAAAGGCCTGGTCTTTGACCTGTCCATCAACGGTGGCGGGCTTCTGGACATGGCCATCTCCGTCTCCAGCATGTTCATCGACCACGGCCCCGTGGTGTTCGTGCAGGAGCGCGGACAGCAGCCGGAGCCGCTCAACGCGCTGCGCAACGGACTCGTCGTGCCGAAGGACATACCCGTGGTTGTGCTAACAGACCATGGCAGCGCGAGTGCTTCGGAGATCACAGCGGCATGCCTGCAGGACAGTGGTCGCGCGCTGGTTGTCGGCCAGAACACCTTCGGCAAGTCCAAGGTGCAGACAGTCTGCGAGCTCAATGACCGCTCGGCTCTGGTACTGTCCACCGCGGTCTACCTGACACCGAAGAAGCGCGACATCAGCCAGGACTACGAGGAAGGCAAGCGCGGCGTCAAGCCGGACAAGTACCTGCCCGACCCCGACCCCAATGCCCGGATCAAGTATGACGATTGGCACAAGCAGCAGATCGACCAGGCTGTGAAGGTGCTTGAGGAGCAGAGTAAGAAGGGCGGGTAGGTATCCGGGGCAACCGACCACCCGTGGCGAGGATAGGACGCCAGACATGAGGTCTGCGAGCGGTTGCCCGGGGCCCAGGTCTGGCGTCTTTGTCTGTGACGATGGGCCTTCCCGACACCCGGCATACGGTCGGGCGAGGGTCAGTCTGCCCGCAGGTCAGCAAGCCCCAAGAGGAGGAAGACAGTGAGCTACCAGGCGCCGCTTTCGCGACGTGATCCCGAACTCGACAAACTCTACGACGCCGCGTCCTTCTACCGTGCCTGCTGCCTGGTGCTCGTGTGCGTGGTGGTGGTTGAGACCGGATTCCTGATCTGGCACTCAAGTCACAACCGTTTCGCGCGCGCGATCCGCATCAATGATCAGGTCGTGTGCTTCGTCCGCAACGAGCGCACGGCAGAGGTCGTGCGGAACCGACTTCTGGACGAGCAGAAGGGCAAGCTCCCCGGCCAGGGCTTCATCGAGCAGAAATGGGAGAGCCTGAACTGGCCGCTTGCCGAGGGATCGAAGGTTCTGCCCGTTGAGGAGGCCGTCAAGGTCCTCAAGCCGAGGGTGACGGTGAAGGTTGCCGCTGCAGCTATCCGTCTCGGGCAACGCGATCTAGTCGTTCTCCCCGACAAGCAGACAGCCCAGATGGCTGTGGACTTGCTGAAGCAGCAGTACTCGGGCGGATCCGGCAAGCTCATCAAGGTTGAGCTGCTGCAGAAGGACGTTGTGATCGCGGACGTCAAGGCGCCGCCCAAGTCGGTTGCCACGGACGTCCACGAAGCGGTCAAGCAACTGGGGGCTCCTGCCGATAGCACCGAGGACTACGCTGTCCAGCCGGGCGACTCCTGGCGCAAGATTGCGGGCGCACACAAGACGACCATCTCGAAGCTCCGAGCGCTGAACCCGAACTACGGCAGCACCCTCCACCGCAAGGACGTCATCAAGGTACCGGGTCCCAGTGGTGTGCTGACGGTTGTCACAGAGAAGGAGGAGACCCGGGAGGAGGCCGTCAACGCCCCGGAAGAACGTGTGCCGACCGAGACTCTGACCAAGGGCGTCACACGAGTGACAATCCAGGGCACCCCCGGCAAGAAGCTGATCACCGAGCACGTTATCTACCACAATGGTCAGGCCGTCTCGCGCCAACAGACCGGCAGCGTGGTCATGCAACAGGCTGTTCCGCGCCGGGTGATGGTCGGGACCGGTTAGGCCCCCAGAGACGCGGAACAAAGGGATTCGAGGGTTCATGTCGAACCCTCTCATGAGCCTGAAGGTGCAAAGGTCGGACTCGTGCCTTGTTGGCCTGGTAAGCAGCAAACTCGTGCACACCCCCCATCGTGAGAGTGATGCGCATGGCAAAGAGCAAGACGCGTTGTGTCGGCATACTGACGGCAGGCGGAGACTGTCCCGGTCTCAATGCGGCAATTCGTGGGGTTGGCAAAGCCGCCACCGAGTACGGCATCGAGATCGTGGGCATCTTCGACGGGTTCCGTGGCCTGGTGGAGAACCGTGCCCGGCTCCTCGGACGCGGGGATTTCTCCGGCATCCTGGCCACCGGAGGAACCATGTTGGGGACCAGTCGTGACAAGCCGAACTCCTTCCGGATGGCCTCCGGTCAAGTCGTGGACATGACCGCGGCGGCCATCGAGAACTACCATCGTCTCCACTTGGACTGCCTGGTCTGCCTGGGCGGGAACGGCACACAGCGGACCGCATACAAGCTCGCAAAGGAGGGCGGCATCAACGTCCTCACCCTCCCGAAGACGATCGACAACGATGTTGTGGAGACCGACGTTACCTTTGGCTACGACACCGCTCTGACCATCGCCACGGAAGCCATCGACCGGCTCCACAGCACGGCAGAGAGCCACCACCGGCTGATGGTCGTGCAGATCATGGGCAACCGCAGCGGGTGGCTGGCACTGGGAGCCGGTGTGGCCGGCGGCGCCGACGTCATCCTCATCCCTGAGATACCCTACGACATCAACGCCATTTCCGAGGCAGTGATCGCCCGCGACCGTGGCGGGAAGCGCTTCAGCATCGTCGCCGTCGCCGAAGGGGCGATCCCCGAGGAGCCGGAGGAGAAGAAGGGCCAGAAGAAGCGGGCCAAGGACAAGTCCGAGCGCGCCCAGAGCCTGCCGAGCGTTCACGACAGCCCGGAGGCAGCCTACACGGCGGAACGAATCGCTCACGAACTCCAGGAGCGCAGTGGCCTGGAGGCCCGGGTCACGGTTCTGGGCCATGTTCAGCGTGGCGGGCCCCCGACCGCTCGGGACAGGCTACTGGCGACCGAACTCGGCGCGAAGGCTGCTGAGCTGCTGGCGGAGGGCACCTACGGGGTCATGGTTGCTGTTCAGGGCTCCGGCTGCGGCCCCGTTCCGCTGGAGAAGGTGGCCGGTGAGCGACGCTGCATCCCGGCGGCCCATCCCCTGATCCTGTCGGCACGCAGTATCGGCACCTGCCTGGGAGACCGTTGGCCGAAGTAGCGGGCCGGCCTCCGCCGGGCTGCACAAACCCAGGAACACAGAGAACGCAACGCCCTCTGCCAGACCCTCGTGGACCCGGCAGAGGGCGTCTTCGTTTCTGCCTGTCCCCCACACTGCGCGATCGTCTCTGGCCGAACACAGGATCAACTGCGGTGAGGAGGTCCCGCGACCTGAGGGGCGAAGAACGATGCCTGTGACGTCCGGTTTGCGCCGGTACCATCCCACTAACCCGCGCCGGCCCTTCACTGCGCCGGCGACAAGGGAGCGTTTGACATGAAGGTCGGGATCAGTTGCCTCATCACCCCCGCCGAATGGAGCTTCGACGAGCTGCTCAGCAAGACCAAGCAGGCCGGCTACGAGGCGCTGGAGCTGAGCATCCGTGACCAGGGCGAGATCACCCTCGACACCCCTGAGGCGAAGCTGCAGGAGCTGGCGAAGCGGGCTGCGGATGCCGGAATGGCCCTGTCTTCGGTCTGCCCGTCTTTCCGCAGTCTACCGCGAGACTTCGTCACCAACGACGATGCCGTGCGCCAGCAGAGCCTCGACGCTACCCGCAAGGCTCTCGACGTCGTGAAGGCTCTGGGCATTGACACCATGCTCCTGACCCTCGGCGGGATGCCGCCCGAGCTGTACTACAACGAGGCCTACGCCAATGCCGTGCAGTCCATGCAGCGGCTCGCCCCCTATGCGGAGGAACTGGGCATCAACGTTGCCATCGAGTTCGTCTGGACCCGCTTCCTCATCAGCCCACTCGAGTTCGCCCACTTCTGCGAAGAGGTCGCCAGCCCTCGCATCGGCTTCTACTTCGACAGCGGCAACATGATGCTCTTCGGTTTCCCCGAGCACTGGGTCCGCATCTGCGCCAAGCATCTGATGAAGGTCCACCTGAAGGACTTCAAGCGCCAGGGCTATGAGTGGACGCCGCTGATGGAGGGCGACGTGAACTTCGCAGCCGTCATGGCCGAACTGCGCAAGATGGGCTACGACGATGCACTGCTGTCCGAGGTCGGCACGGGCACGGCTTCCTTCGAGGACACCGCCGCCGCCATCCGCAAGATCATGGTCCTGTAACCAGGGATCGCGGTCTGCCGTCAGAGGTGAGAGGATGAGACTCGGAGGACGAGTGTTCCACGATTGCTCGACACCGGAAGCGTGGGTGGCGGGCTTGCGGAAGCACGGCTACAGCGCCGCCTACTGCCCCGTTGATGCATCCGCCTCTGACGACGTGGTGCAGGCCTATGCCGAGGCAGCGGCCTCGGCCGACATCGTGATTGCAGAGGTCGGTGCCTGGAGCAATCCCATCAGCCCAGACGAGGCGACGCGCAAGGCAGCACTGGACAAGAACATCCAGGCCCTGGCCCTGGCAGACAGCATCGGCGCCCTGTGCTGCGTGAACATCAGTGGCGCCCGCTGCGAGCAGTGGGATGGCCCGCACCCTGACAATCTCACTGAGGCGACCTTCGAACTGGTCGTCGAGACCGTGCGCAGGATCATCGATGCGGTCAAGCCCACGCGTGCCTTCTACACGCTGGAGACCATGCCGTGGGCTTTCCCGGATTCGGCGGACAGCTACCTACGGTTGATCAAGGCCATCGAGCGGGATCACTTCGCGGTGCATCTGGACCCGGTGAACCTCATCAGCAGCCCTCACCGGTACTTCGCCAACGCCGAGTTTCTGCGGGAGTGCTTTGCGAAGCTCAGGCCGTGGATCAAGAGCTGCCACGCCAAGGACATCCACCTGTCGGGCAAGCTCACGGTCCACCTGGAGGAGACGCGGCCCGGTCTGGGTGCGCTGGACTATGGCACCTACCTGCGTGAACTGGGCCGACTGGCCCCGGACACACCACTGATGATCGAGCACCTGAGCGCTGAGGAGGACTTCGCTGCGGCTGCTGAGCATATCCGCACCGTGGCGGCCCAAGAGGGCGTCGAGATCCGCTAGTGCGGCTGTCACCCAGGCCGAGCAAGCGTCGCTCGGAGCTGTCGGCACCTTCGGGAGGGTTCACATGGCCAGGAAGCCCAACATCCTGCTCCTGTTCACGGATCAGCAGCGCTGGGACACGATCCATGCCCTGGGCAATCCGTACATCCAGACGCCCTTCCTGGATCGTCTCGTGGCTGAGGGCACGAGCTTCACCTCGGCCTACACTCCCTCACCGGTGTGCGTCGCGGCGCGCTGTAGCCTGGTCCTGAGCCAGTGGGCGCACCAGACCGGATGCACGGCGAACACGCCGATGCCGCAGGACCGCACCTCCATGATGGAGCTGCTGCAGGGCGAGGGGTACCAGACGCACGGCGTCGGCAAGATGCACTTCGTACCGGATGCCCGCAAGCTGTGGGGCTTCGATAGCCGGGTGTTCAGTGAAGAGGGTGGGATGCGGGAGAACGACGACTTCTGCGATACCCTCCGGTCAAACGGCTACGAATACCTCCTCGACCCCAACGGCGTCCGCAGTGAGTGGTACTACGTCCCGCAGCCGTCGCAGCTCCCGGCACGGTTGCACCACAGCACCTTCGTCGCGGACCGGTCGATCCAGTTCCTACAGGGTCGTGATCGCTCCCGGCCCTTCCTGCTGTGGAGCAGCTTCGTGAAGCCTCATCCGCCCTTCGAGTCACCCGTTCCGTGGAACCGTCTGTACAAGCCCGTCGAGATGCCCTTCCCCTACATGCCGCGCGAGTACGAGGACCTGCAGACCTACTGGAACCGCGTGCAGAACCGGTACAAGTACCGTGACCAGGGCTTCGACGGGAACCTGGTGCGACTGACCAAGTGTGCGTACTACGCGGCCATCTCCTTCGTGGACTACAACGCCGGTCGCATCCTTCAAGCACTTGAGGACCAGGGAGAGCTGGACAACACCCTCGTGCTGTTCACCTCGGACCATGGGGAGCTGCTGGGAGACTACGGAAGCTGGGGCAAGCGCTCGATGGTGGACTCCGCCGCCCGGGTGCCGCTGCTGGTGAGGTACCCGGAGAGGTTCGGCGCTGGTCTGCGCTGTGAGGCTCCTGCAAGTCTAGTGGACGTGGCACCGACCTTCCTGCAGGCGGCCGGAATCAAGCCCGGAGGGCAGCACTCGGGGGTCGATCTGGCTGACCTCGCTGCCGGTCGTTCTGAGCGAGAGGTAGTGCTGAGCCAGTACTCGGAGAACCAAACCGGGCTGTACGCGCTCATTGGGCGCGAGTACAAGTACGTCTACTCCGCAGCGGATCGCAAGGAGTGGCTGTTCCGACGCGCAGAGGGGCAGCCGGAGGAGCACAGTCTCGCCGGCAACCCGGCCTATGAGGCTGTCCTCAAAGACCTCCGGAGCCGCTTGGTCGCCCGGTTCCGAGCCGATGGCTACGAGGCTCCGCTGGAAGGCGAGGGCTGGAAGAGCTTCCCGCAGCCATCCATCTCCTCGACACCTGACGCAGCGCAGCTTTTCCAGGAGGGCGGTCGCGTAGACCACCTCTTTCCGGCAGGTTACGAGCCGCGCTGCAAGCCACAGGGAGGGCTGCCGATCAAAGGCGTGTAGCCCGTAAGGCAGTCTGAGGCCAAGCTCTTTCGGGGTGTCCTCGAAGTCACGAGGGCACTCCGCTTTGGTTCTGGGTGGACCTTCTCCCCAAAGCATCTTGTGGCGGTTGACTCAAGTCAAAGACCCTCGTGCCTTGCCCGGGTACACTCAGGGCACAGTTGAGAAGTGAGGCACAAGGAGGCGGGCACGATGGAAACCACGGTCACCCGGAGCATCATCCGAATCGACGAGGAGAAATGCAACGGCTGCGGGCTCTGCGTGAACGCATGTCATGAGGGCGCGCTGCAGCTGGTAGACGGCAAGGCGAAGCTGGTGCGCGAGGACTACTGCGACGGTCTGGGCGCCTGCATCGGTGAGTGCCCGCAAGGAGCACTGGTTGTCGAGCAGCGTGAGGCACCCGCTTTCGATGAGGCGGCTGTCGAGACGCACCTGCAGCAGTCTCGCGAACCGGCCCCGGCGGTCTGCCCTTCGATGGCCGCGAGGTTTGCGGCGCCCTGTGGCTGCCCTTCGACACAGGCTCGCAAGCTGGAGGGTGGAGCACAGACTGGCCCGGCTGTCGCCCAGCCGTCCGCTCTGAGGAACTGGCCGACGCAGTTGGCCCTGGTCCCGGTTCAGGCGGGGTATCTTCAGGAAGCCGACCTGCTGCTGAGCGCCGACTGCGCAGCCTTCGCCTACGGGGCCTTCCATCAATACCTGCTGCCCGGCAAGATGTTGCTGCAAGCCTGTCCGAAGCTCGATGATGCGGCCCTCTACCGCCAGAAGCTCGCGGCGATCTTCGCGGCGAACGATCTGCACAGTCTGACGATAGCCCGCATGGAGGTCCCCTGCTGCGGCGGTCTGGTGGCGATCGTGCGCGATGCCCTGGCGGCCAGCGGCAAGGACCTTCCCACTCAGGTGGTAACGATCGGCATTAACGGCGGTATCCTGGCAACAGAGGAACTATAGAGGAGTGAACCGACATGGCACACGAATGCACAGGTTGCGGCGGCTGCGGGATGACGACGGGCGTTGCCTCGCACTTCCCGGTGGCCGAGATGGTGCAGTATCAAGACGACACGATCGTGAGCCGCACGATCTCCGACTCGGAGGCCGGGTCACTGACGCTGTTCGCCTTCGCTGAGGGCCAGCGGCTGAGCACCCATTCGGCGCCCTACGAGGCGATTGTGCAGGTGATCGACGGCGAAGCGGTGATCACGGTGGCCGGCACTCCCTACCGTGTGAAGACTGGTGACATGATCGTGATGCCGGCCGACGCGCCTCACTCCGTCGATGCGGTGAAGCCCTTCAAGATGATCCTGACGATGTTCACCGCCTGACCTGCCCAAGGCCGAGAGGTTAGCCAGGGACGGAGTCAACAGACTCCGTCCCTTTCCTTTGGGGCAGGGACTTGGCATGACTGTCGGGAATAGCCTTGCCGACGAAGTCACCAAGAGTCAGGAGTGAAGCCATGGCATCCCTTCCCACTTGCGGCGTCGGTATCGCCGGTTTCGGATTCATCGGCAAGGTCCACGCCTACGGCTACCTCAACATCCCCCTGTTCTATGACCCGGCACCGGTTCGCCCCAGGCTGGTGGGCGTGTGTACCAGCCGCGCCGAGACCGCTCAGAAGGCGGCAGAACAGGGAGGCTTCGAGTTCGGAACGACACGCTTCGAGGACCTTCTCGAGCGCGAGGACATCCGGGTCATTAGCATCTGCTCCCCCAACCAGGCTCACAAGGAGCAGGTCGTCGCGGCCCTGGAAGCGGGCAAGCACGTCTACTGTGACAAGCCGCTGACTACCGATGCAGAGTCGGCTCGGGAGATCGCGGCAGCGGCCGCACGTCACCCGGAGCTCACCCACGGCATGGCCTTCCACATGCGGCAGATTCCGGCAGTCCTGCGGGCTCGTGAGTTGATCGCTGAGGGCTTCGTCGGCCGGGTGTACCACTTCCGCGCTGCCTACTACCACGCAGGCTACACCGATCCGAACCGTCCCATCTCCTGGCGCCTGACCTCCGAGGCCGGCGGCGGCGCGCTGTCCGATCTTGGCAGCCACGTGGTTGACCTGATGCGCTACCTTCTGGGCGACTACGGGTCCGTTCGGGCGACCACCCAGACCTTCATCACCGAGCGGCCGGCCGCAGCGGGGTCGACGGACAAGGTGCCGGTGAAGGTCGACGACTACGTGTGCCTGCAGGCACGGATGTGCTGCGGTGCGCTGGGGTTCGTCGAGGCTTCACGCTTCGCAACTGGGACGCACGACGGCATGAGCTTCGAGATCTTCGGCGAGCGAGGCGCCCTGCGGTTCAACATGATGGACCCGAACTACCTGTATGCCTATGA
This sequence comes from Armatimonadia bacterium, assembly GCA_039679385.1. Taxonomy (NCBI): domain Bacteria; kingdom Bacillati; phylum Armatimonadota; class Armatimonadia; species Armatimonadia bacterium. The sequence goes on from JBDKVB010000120.1 coordinate 15,658, forward strand.
CGCCACCGTGCCTGAGGGTGACCTGGGCGGACGTCGGGGCTGGACGCAGATCGAGTCGGTGCAGCGCTATCCCAAGCCCAGCGTTCTGCCATCGCCGAAGCTGCCGATCGGGTGGATGCGATTCCACCTGCATTCGCAGTTCGACTTCCTGCAAGCAATAGCGCAAGGTCGTCTGGGCACGACCACGCTGGAGGACGGTGTCAGGACGCAACTGGTCGACGATGCGGTCCGTCGATCGGCGCAGAGCGGAGCCTGGGAACCTGTCGAGTAGACTGGAGATAGTGGTGGAATCAGACGGCCCCGCTTCAGGCGGGGCCGTCTCTGCGTCTTGGGAGAAGGCAGCTAGTTTCGGTCATACCACTTGTCGCGCGGGTTCTGGGAGTAGAAAAAGCTGTCTGTCTTCATCCACTTCACGTGACCGTCCACGAAGCCGATATTGGCGCCACCGTTGTGCAGGCCACGTGGGCGCTGGTGGTCGTCGCCCAGGGAGTCGTCGGGGGCGCCCGCAACCGGCTTCTCGTCCTCGTCATTGGCCGGCTTCAGCGGCGGGTTCCCATAGTTGTTCGGCGGGTCGGTGCGACCGTGGTAGCTGTTTGCGGCTCGGCGTGAATGCTTGACGTCACAGAGCATGACGGTCTCGGAAGGAGACAGGAAGGACGCGAGAGACTGTCGCTCCAGGTAGTCGAGGTTGTAGCCGTAGGAGCTGTAGCCCGTGCTGGGGCACACGTGGACTTGCTGGTTCTTTATGTAGGGTTGCAGGAAGTGAGTGCGCCAGTTCAGGCTCCCTGCAGAGCAGTTGTACCATCGGATCACCATGCGCTCGTCGTAGTCCTGAGCATACATGAGCATCGCCAGGCTGAGCTGCTTGAGGTTGCTCGTGCAGGAGGACTGTCTTGCCTTCTCGCGAGCCCGGGCGAAGACCGGGAACAGGATCGCCGCCAGGATCGCGATGACGGCAATCACGACGAGAAGCTCGATCAAGGTAAACCCATGCCGCTTCATCTGACTGCCTCCCATCGGTTGTCAGTGTGCGCGACGAACGCCCTACCTGGGAACAGGTATGGCTCACTTATTCAAGGCACAACTGAGACTTCCTGCCCTCTTCTCGCCCGTTCTTTCACCAAAGCAAGCGATACAGACAGCGTCGTTCAGATTGCCTTCTCGCCCGGCTGGCCGGAGACACCAGGCTTGTCGTAGCGGGGAGAGGACGATACCATTAGGGTTCTCTGGAACCATGTGCCACAGTTCGCCGGGTATCCCGGTTGTTGGGTGAGAGCGATGAGCGACGGAAGGCCTTTTGTTAGCCGTGCCGGGGTAAAGCTGGCTCACGCCCTGGATGCCTTCGGGGTGGTACCCGAGGGATGGGTGTGCGCCGATCTTGGATGCCATGCCGGCGGATTCACCGACTGCCTGCTCCAGCGAGGTGCCGCCAGAGTCTACTCGGTGGACACGAGCCACAACATCCTTGACTGGAACCTGCGGACCGACCCGCGCGTGGTAGTGAGGGAGCGGACGAACGCTCTTCACGTGGAGCTGCCGGAGCCGGTAGACCTGGTCACCTGCGATGTTGGCTGGACGCCGCAGCGTCTGATCCTGCCCCACGCCCTCACCTTGCTCAAGCCCGGCGGCGTGATCATCAGTCTGCTGAAGCCACACTACGAGGCCGAACGCTTCGAGCGAAGCCGGGGGAAGGTGAAGCAGGAGATGGTACAGGGCGTGGTCGACCGGGTGATAGCGGGTCTAGGCGAGTTGGGCATCCAGGTCCGGGAAGTGGTGCCGTCACCGATCCTTGGCCGCAAAGGGGGGAACCAGGAGTTCCTTCTCTTGTTGTAGAGTGGTCTGCCGCAGGGCTCCCGGGGGTCTGCGACAGCCCGGACTCCCGGCAGGGCTATTGATGATGTGTGTCTTGACACCTGGCCATGAAATATGGTATATGTGCTCTGTATTTACTAAAGTTTTACTCAACGAGCCTTTCGGGGGAAAGCTCAAACGCCGGTAGAGGTGTCGCTCGGGAGCTATCCATGGTGAACCAGATACTGGTCGTTGAGGACAACCGCGACATGCGCACCTTCTGCGAGCTACTACTGAGCTCAGAAGGCTATGGAGTGGCCACAGCGGAAGACGGCATCCAGGCGATCCAGTCTGTACGTCACGAACGCCCCGATCTCATCCTTCTGGACCTCTGCTTGCCCCACATGTCGGGCTGGGAGGTCATGAAGGGACTGCAGACAGTGGCGGCGCAGGCCGAGATCCCCGTCGTGATCATGTCGGCCCTCTCCTCCACCGATTTCGGACCTGCAGCTTGGGCCATGGGCTGCACCATGTACCTGCAGAAGCCCTTCGACGCCGACGATCTCCTTCTCGTCGTGAACCGGCTGCTTCGTCCCCGCGGCCGATGCGCCACAGCCTAGGCCCCGCCGCAGAGACCAGCCTTTGTCCTACTCCCCGGGGCGCCTGCGTCCCAGACTCTCACGCTGCCCCCATGTAGCCTCAGCCGCGTTCGACCAGCACCCACGGACTGTGCGCGCCCGTCAGGTCAAGGATCAGAGCGCCGGGCGATCCTGACTGAAGTACCTGACCCGTCGTCGCCCTCTCCCCCTTCGGGTTCAGGGGTGTCGCCTGCATCGGTCCCGTCCAGGGCAAGGTTAGCCGACAGTCGACCGGCTCCACGAGGACCGGGGCACGCCCGTTCTCGGGAATCGCACGGTGACCGTCCAGGAAGGCTTGCCCGGTGTTCTCCGATCGTGCTACCGCCGTAACCAGAAGCCGGCGCGAGGTCTCGACTGGCCGGCCATCCAGCGAGGCGACGCTGACAGAGGCAAAGGGAGTCTTGCACTCCACGCGCACGTCCCCAAGAACCACCTTCGCTGCACCACCGAGTTGACCCAGGGCTACCCGCACACAGGGCGCAACGGCCGTGAAGAGCCCGGCGGTCCGATCCAGGACCAACTGGCCTGTGTCACTACGGAAGACCCGACCCGCCTCCTCAAGGGGAGCCTGCGAGGGTAGCTGCCAGCGGGTCGCGGCCTGCAGCACCATACGGTGCAACCAGGCTGGGTCGGTCGCTGCCTGTCCCGAGGCATGAGGCATCACGTACTGACGGTCGGACAGGAACCCGACCGTGGCGTCGCCGGCCCTGATCGGTTCGGCCCCGACGGGCAACGAACCGGGGTCCAGGACCGTGTCGAAGCTGCCCAGGGCGGAAGCTACCGGCGGAACTACCGTACTGGTCTGCAAGCCCGGCACGGTGAGGCGGGAGGACAGGCCCCGGTCGGACGACTTGGCCAGGACGTCGGAGAAGGGCCAGTCGGCGAAGACCAGAGCATGCCGTGCCTGACTCAAGTCGCCTGTGGCCGAATGGCCGCTGGATACCACGACCTCGGCATCGCCGCTGTAGCGATCGTCGAAGTAGGCATTGCGCACCTGGGAGATGTAGGGCAGCACTCGGTAGAGACTGTAGCCGTCAGTGGCACGGCCACGGCGAGTGCTGAAACGATCGACCCCTGAGACGCCGACATGCCAGGTGTTGCGTGCGACTGCGATGTCGCCCCGCAGGAAGATCAGGGCCGCCAGCGGCATCTGTCCCCAGCGCACCGGATCGGACTGGTTTCCGAAGCTTGTCAGCCGTGTCTCGTTGGCCGAGTAGGCGAAGTAGAGCAGGCCATCCCAGTCCTGCAGGCGGCCGTAAGCCGCCATCAAGGGGAGTGCCTCGCAGCGCCATTCGTTCGGCCAGGGGAAGTTGAACTCGGGCACGATCATCGGCGTGCCCACGACGGTGCTCGAGGCGACCTCAGCCACTGGATTGCTTTTGGCGGCCAGGTCCGAGCTCACCATTGCCAGATTACTGAAGCGCATGAAGGGCTTGGCGTCTACGTCGGGATGGCACCAGTAGTTGTTGCGCGAGGTGAAGTCGCACTGCGCGTTCGCTGCGTTCGAGGCGTCGCAGAAGTCCTGGTTGGTGCCGGTGATAGGGCACTTCAGCCCCAGCGAGCGCAGGTGCCTGATCATCTCGTTGTAGTAAGCCGTCTCGAGGCCGTACAGGAAGTGCTGCATGTCATTGCAGCGAGCAGGGCTCTGCTCTCCCACATAGGGGGCTTTGCTCAGGTCGGAGTGCAGGAACCTCAGCGGCAGGACAACAGTGCCGCGGGCCGGGTCTTCGTCGGCGAGCAGGGCACACTCCCGACCCCGAGTCCAGGCGCGTGCCAGTCCAGCACGATCTTTGTACTGGTCCAAGAGCCAACGATTCCAGCGGGCCTCGAGGTCGGCCACGTAACTGGGCAGCATGAGCTTCTGGTTCTGCAGGTAGAACAGCGAGTTCTCGTTGGTGATCTCCTGCACAGCAAGACCCGGCTCATCGACATAGCGGTGGCCTGTGTAGGGATTGCGGTGTGTGAGGAGCGCGGTCGCGTAGTCCTTCTGGAGCTGTAGCATCCTCTCGTCGAAGATGCTGGCACCCTTGATGGAGCTCTCCCAGCGAACCTGGAGCTGCCCGGCGTCGCGAACACCGTCTCCGGGGAGGAATTGACGGTAGTCCAGCAGATCGAAGTAGACGTAGATGCCGCGCTTCAGAAGCTGGGCCACGAAGTAGTCGTAGCGGTCGAGCATCTCGGGGTTCAGCGTCTGGGTGGTACCGACTGCGTAGTCGATGAAGCGCGTATAGCTACCGTCGATGCTGTGCAGACGCAGAAGGTTGATGCCATAGCGGGAGAGACGCTCGGCGATCATCTCGGCTGCTGCCTTGTCGGGGCAACATCCGGCGCCGCCGGTATTGGTGCCGAAGAAGCGGGCACGCACCCCATCCTGGAAGTAGAAGTGCCCGTCCTTGCCTACGGTCAGGAACCCATGCTTGCCGGCCGGCGCATCGAGAAGCGAACTCAGGTCGATCTCGCGCAGTGTTGGGTCTTTCAGGTCGAAGTTCCACTCGTACCAGCCGGTCGTGTCGGTGAACTCCAGCTTCAGAGGCAGCTCAGGCATCAGTGGAGGCCCGTCCCCGGCAGTCACGGCCACAAGGATCGGCACGGCGTCACCTCCTGCCTTCTCCAGCCGAACTCGTGCGATGGTCGCGTCGGGCTTCGGGTTGCGCCACGGGTAGATGCACAGCCCGATACTGGGCGACTGTGCGTTCTTGCCCTGCCACCCAAGGGCGCTCTCGGCGCTATCGCGAGCACCCCACCAGTCCAGGACCTCGCGCCCGTTGCGCAAGGGTACCGCGACCGTGCTGCCATCGGCGAAGGTCACCAGGTAGCGAGCAACTACCGATTCCGAGCTTCCAGCCCAGGCGTCGGCCTGCAGGAAGTAGAGCACGTCGCAGCGCTGGTTGACGGAGAGCTCGGCGGCCGCAGGCATCTGCTCGCGTCCTCGTCCTCGCAGGACGATGCAGGACCGGTCACCGTTGGTCGCAGGATCGACGATATCGAAGGGGATCGTGCGCCATACTTGACGACCGAGGGGTATCTCCCGTGCGTCATTGTCGCCCTGATCCGTCCAGCCTCCCTTCCCGTCACCAGCGACCTCATCAGCAAAGCCGGTGGTGCAGGCTGCCCGGAGGTCGATGGGCCGGAAGTTGCCCTGGGGCTTGCCTCCCGGGGCGACGGTGATGTCGTCGAACCAAGCGCTGCCGACGCCGACATCCAGCTTGAGATAGACGCACACCGTCTCTGCGCCGGCCGGAACCTCAACCGAGGCGCTGCAGCGTTGCCAGTCGGTCTTGCCGCTCACCGGGGCCGTCCCAGTCTCCTTGAGCCACTTTCCGCCGCCGGAGAAGCACAGGTCGATCCTCGCTCGTCCCTCGGTGAGGTCGGTCTTGACCCAACCGTCGACCAGCAGTGTCTCACCCGGTACGCAGGACCGAGGGGTGTCTTGCACCCAGCGTGCGGTGTTGGCATCCCAGGCCTGATCTGCCGGGTCTTTGGAGTCAGAGAGCCGGACCGAGCGGGTCCCCGTATGGGCGACACCGGTCTCCCACGCAGCCTTCCCCTGAGAGCGGAAGAAGGCGGTGCTCCAGCCGTCCGGCGCCTTGTCGCGGTTAACGTCGAGCTCAAAGGACGCGTTCGGGACGTAGGCCGGCAGCCACTGAGCGCCGGCGGGAAGTGCGCAGAGGGCCAACAGGATACCCAGGCAGTACCGCAGCATGGCACACGCCTCCTGACGACAGGGTTCGGACGGATTCGCGTTCAGCGCACCAGCGAGAGACACCAGGCCCTGCTGATGAGAGACGGTTACTTCGAAGGGAAGGTGAGGAGTTCGAAGCCGGTCTCCGGGTCATGGCAACGCAGGGCGTTGAGACCGATGATCTCAATCACCACGATCTCCAGGACGTGCCAGGCGACGATCCCGGCCCGGATGCAGCCCGAGCGCGCCTCGTCACCCCGCCCAAAGGCGGCGTGCATGTGCAGCATCGGCGTTCCGCTTTCGTCGGGGAAGATCGTACCGACCGCCGCTACCTCATGGACGCCCTGAAGTTGGTTGGTGACCGGTACCGGCGGCAGCGCCGTCCCGTCCTCCGGGCCCACGACGAACCTGCTGCCGTCCTCGGCCCCGCCGACCATGATCGCAACGCCGGCCTGAAGGTTGTGGTCGACGGCGAACTGCTCCAGCACCTGCGGCATGGATTCACCATGCTCGAGTCGAAGGGCGAAGACACGCCCCAGTCTACCCTCGGAGTACTGCATTATCCGGCACCTGCCCTGCAAAGAGGATTCGCGGAGTCTGCTCACCACACCCTTTGGACATGCGACCTGCGGAATCCTCTATCCTCGCGCTTTGCCACCGGCTCGCGGGCCGTGGCTTCGCCGGGCGGGTTCCTTGACGCCAGCGCCAGCGGCGGGCTATACTTGGCTGCCCGGCGCCGGTGGGGTATTTGAGGGGCGCGTGTTGGAGTGCGAGCGGCCGTCCTCGTCTCCGATCACTTGCTGACAGATCCCGTAGGAAGATCGACATGGTGCTTGTCTACGGTCCCCTGGCCCTGTTCATCGTGGCCGGGTTTGTGTTCGCGGCTATCACGCTGGTCCTCGCCATGGTCCTGCGTCCTGCCGACACCTACGACGAGAAGCGTCTTGTCTACGAGTGCGGCATTCCCCCCTTCGGCTCAGCCTGGAGCCGATTCTTCGTTCGCTACTACATCATCGCCATCGTTTTTGTCGTGTTTGAAGTCGAGACCATTTTCCTGTTCCCCTGGGCCACCGTCTTCAAGAAGCTTAGTGCGCCAGTTGCCCTGGGGCCCCTGCCGGCGATCGAGATGGGGATCTTCATCGCCATTCTGCTGGTCGGCCTGGCGTACGTCTGGCGCAAGGGTGACCTCGAGTGGGCAGACGACGCAAGGCGCCCTGCCGCCGACCGACGACGCTGAGCCCCCAACATGGAACGAGAGCCATGGACCTACTGAAGCAACTCGACAAAGCCTACGACGCCACGACCGAGGAGCCGATGCGGAATCTGGCGCGGCGTTACCAGGATACGCCTCCCGGGGTGCGGTTCATCAGCATCGTTGACAAGGTGCTGAACACGGGCAAGGCGTGCTCGCTGTGGCCTCTGCAGTTTGGGTTGGCGTGCTGCGCAATTGAGATGATCGCCACCGCCGGTCCGCGCTATGACCTGGACCGTTTCGGGATCATCATGCGAGCGTCACCCCGGCAAGCGGACTGCATGATCGTCGCGGGCACCGTGAGCGTGAAGATGGCGCCGGTGGTCGAGAGGCTCTACAACCAGATGCCGGAACCCCGCTGGGTCATCGCCCTGGGGAACTGCGCAGTCAGCGGCGGACGGTTCTACCAGCACGCCTACAGCGTGGTCAAGGGCGTTGACCGGGTCATCCCCGTGGACATCTACATCCCCGGGTGCCCGCCGAGGCCGGAGAGTCTTGTCGACGGTCTGCTCAAGCTCCACGACCTGATCCGCAAGGAAAGCATCACCGATCGGCCACGGCATGAGCGCTGGGAAGCCGAACACCAGCTTCCGCCCGAAGCCGCCATACGGTAGACAGCCTGTCAGGGAATTGACGATATCTGTGACTGCGAAGACCCTCCCACAACCTGTCCCCGAGGACCTCACCGAGCGTTTTGGTGAGGCGGTAAGCCTGGCGACCGACGGCACGTGGGAGATCCGGCTTCCGGCTGAGGCGGCCCGTGAGGCGCTGGAGTACCTCGGGCGGGACCGTCAGCCGGCCTTCGACTATCTCCTTGATCTGTGCGGTGTGGACTACCCCGAGGGCTTCGAGGTGGTCTATCACCTGTCCCGCCCGGCGACTGCTGAGGTTGTGCGCGTCCGGGTGCAACTGCCCAGACGAGGCGCCAAGGTCCAGACCGTCACTGACGTATGGGCTGGTGCAGGATGGCCGGAGCGGGAGCTGATGGAGATGTTCGGGATCGCGGTGGAGGGCAACCCAGACCCGGGGCATCTGCTGCTTCCCGAAGACTGGAAGGGCTTCCCCCTGCGTAAGGACTATCAGTACCCGCAGGACCATCCCTACCTGCGCCGTGACCCGATGCATGAGGACCCCGGAGCCTTCGTGGCCGGGAAGACGCCGGCCGGCCAGACGAACCCGGACGAGGAACCCACGCCCGAGGCTCAGTGAGGACGCCAGTGCAGGACCTGCATACCGAAGAGATTCTGCTGAACATGGGGCCTCAGCACCCCTCGACTCACGGGGTGCTGCGTGTTGTCCTGCGTCTGGATGGCGAACGGGTCATCGACGCCAAGCCGGATATCGGTTACCTGCACAGCTCACTAGAGAAGATTGGCGAGCAGCTAACCTGGGCTCAGTACATCCCCTATACCGACCGCTATGACTACCTGAGTCCGCTGACGAACGAGTTTGTCTATGTGCGCGCGGTGGAGAGGCTGCTGGGTATCGAGGTCACGGAGCGCTGTGAGTACATCCGGGTGATGATGGCGGAGTTGCAGCGTCTCATCAGCCACCTGATGTACTTCACGGCCATGGGCCTCGACACCGGCGCCACGACTGTATACCTGCACTGCTTCCGTGATCGCGAGCGTCTCAGCGATCTGCTTGAGCACGTGACGGGCCAGCGGATGCTGTACAACTACCTGCGCATCGGCGGGGTGCGCGACGATCTGCCCTATGACTTCGCTGAGGAGCTGCGCAGTTTCCTGGCCTACTTCCCGGCGAAGCTGCGGGAGTACAACAATCTGCTGACGAAGAACCGTATCTTCCGGGGACGCGTGGAGAACGTGGCGGTCCTGGAGCCCGAGCAGGCCATCCGCTACGGGCAGTGCGGGCCCTGTCTGCGCGCCTGCGGCCTTGCCCAGGACCTGCGCAAGACCCCGGGCTACAGCGTCTACCCGGAGTTCGACTTTGATATTCCCGTTTTCGACACTTGCGACGCAATGGCCCGTCACCTGGTCCGCTGCGAGGAGATGGTTCAGAGCCTGCGGATCCTCGAGCAGGCCCTCGACAAGCTCCCCGGCGGTGGGGTGAGCGTCAAGGTCCCGCGGCCGATCAAGCCCGATCCGGGAGTGGTGTATGAGCGCGTGGAGGGACCGCGAGGCGAGGTAGCCTGCTACCTGGTCTCCGACGGTGGGGAGAAGCCCTTGCGAGTTCACTGGCGTCCTCCCTCCTACTACAACCTGCAACCCTTGCCCGAGCTGATGAGGGGTGGCTACGTGGCCGACACGGTCATCGCAATCGCCGCGCTCGATATCATGCTCGGTGACGTGGACAAGTGAGGTCGTTTCCGGCGGCTGCCGGCCTGGCCGCACACTGATCCAGGGCGAGCTTTACTGAACATGCTACGCAACGCTTTCACTGCAATCCGAGACTATTCCGTGAACCTGCTGACCGGCTGGGGTCTACCTGGCGACTGGTCGTCGCTGCTTGTGGACGTGGTGGCCTGGATCGTCGGCGTGGTCGTTGTGATCAGTGTGATGATGGGGGCGGCCCTGGTTCTGGTCTACGCCGAGCGCAAGGTCTCAGGATGGATCCAGGCTCGTGTTGGACCGCTTCGCGTCGGCCCGCAGGGGCTCTTCCAGACGCCGATGGACGCGGTGAAGCTGCTGCAGAAAGAGGACATCGTTCCTGCCGGCGCCGACATTCCTCTGCATACGCTGGGGCCGGTAGTGTTCTTTGTCGTGTCGCTTCTGGGCTGGCTCGTGGTGCCCTGGGACAAGGGCGTTGTGATCGGCGGGCTCCTGGACGCGAATGTGGGGCTGCTCTTCTTCGTGGGGGCCAGCGGGATGACGATCATCGGCATCCTGATGGGTGGCTGGGGCTCGAACAACAAGTGGTCGCTGTTGGGCGCCGTCCGGGCTGCAGGGCAGGTTATCAGCTACGAGGTGCCGATGCTGCTGGCGCTGCTGTGCGTGGTCCTGACCAGCGAGACGCTGTCGCTGGAAGGCATCGTGCAGGGCCAGACAGGCTCCGGCCTGCTGTCCTGGAACATCTGCAAGCCCTGCCTGTGGCTTCCAGCCCTGATCTTCATCATCTGCATGTTTGCAGAGGTGGCCCGGCAGCCCTTCGACCTACCCGAGGCAGAGAGCGAACTGGTGGCCGGCTACCACACCGAGTACAGCGGGATGAAGTTCGCGCTCTACTTCCTTGGCGAATACGCGAACATCCTGCTGGTCTCGATCCTGGTGTCTGTCGTGTTCCTGGGCGGCTGGGCTTCGCCCTTTGGTGAGACGGTCATCCCGGGGGTCCTGTGGCTGTTCCTGAAGGCAGCGCTCCTCGTCTTCTTCGTGCTCTGGGTTCGGTGGACGCTGCCCCGTCTGCGAATCGACCAGCTTATGTCCTTCGCCTGGAAGCTGCTGGTCCCGGCCGGTTTTGTGGCCCTGGCGATCGCAGCTGCGGCGGTGGCCTGGCACTAGCGACTTGCCCTTCGTAAGCCTGATTGCAGTGACGCCTGTCTAGGGAAACTATGCGCTCACCTTCGTCGCAACAACCGGCCCGCGTGTCCATCGTCGCCGACATTCTAGGCGGCGCCGTAAGCGTGCTCAAGGGCCTGTGGGTCACCATCGTCAACTTCTTCCGCAAGAAGGCGACGGTGAACTACCCCTTCCCCAATCCGGAGCGCAACTACAAGCCGCGTCCGGGGTACCGAGGAGACTTCGCGCTGATAACCGACCGCGAGCGCGGACGACTGCGCTGCACGGCCTGCGGGAGCTGCGCGAAGGTCTGCCCCGATCGCTGCATCCATATCGTCGGCGAGGGCAAGGGCAAGGACCGGGTGCCTGCCGAGTTCTACATCGACCTGGGGCTATGCATGTTCTGTCACCTGTGTGTGGAGGTCTGTCCCTTCAGCGCGCTGACGATGACGCCGGACTACGAGCAGGCCGCGCCAGACCCCAAGATGCTTATCCGCACTCTGGAGGACCTGCGACGCAGGGGCGAACCCTACGATGAGCCGCTGCGGGTGCAGACCGTTGCGCCCGGCACCACGGTCGCAGCAGGCACCGAAACGGCGGACAACGAGCAAGGGCCTACTGCAACGCCCACTGGGTGACAGGGATTTGCCCGCAGAACGCCGTCAAGAGGCACTACGGTCATCTGTACCACAGGCTTTGAGGCAGCAACTGAGTCTTCATGAACGCAACAGACTGGCTGGAACAACTTGGTTTCTTGCTGGTGGCGCTCTTCACCCTGGGGTCTGCGCTAGGGGTCATCCTGGCCCGGCGCGTGCTCCATGCGGCTCTGTGGCTGCTGCCCACTCTGGTGGGCGTGGCCGGGGTGTTTGGGCTGCTCGGGGCGCACCTGCTCTTCGCCATGCAGGTCATCGTGTACGTGGGCG
>JBDKVB010000121.1 GCA_039679385.1 Armatimonadia bacterium
GGCATGGACCGCATCCCGGTTCCGAAGGGACGGACGGATGTGGTGCAGTGGACCGCAGGCTCCAAGGACCTGCCCTTCCTGCGTGTGATCACGGCCCTTGAGGGGAACCGGGTGACCGTGGATGCGCCGCTGGTCAACGCCCTCCAGGCCGAGTACGGCGGCGGTCTGCTGTACAAGTACGAGTTTGCCGGTGGTGTCTCACAGGTTGGCGTGGAGAACCTGCGCGGCGACTCGGAGTTCAGCAAGCCCGACGACGAGGACCACGGCTGGAATCTGGTCAGCCTGGATAGCTGTGAGGACTGCTGGGTGCGCGACGTGACCTCGGTGCACTTCGGATATAGCTGCGTCAACGTGGGGCGCTGGGGGACCCGGTCGACGATCCGGGACTGCACGTGCCTCGACCCGGTCTCCCAGATCACCGGCGGGCGACGCTACTCTTTCGCTCTGGCCGGGCAGCTCAACCTGGTGCTGCGCTGCGTGGCTCGCGACGGACGTCATGACTTCGTGATGCATGCGGTCGTACCGGGGCCCAATGCCTTCGTCGATTGCTCGGCGACGCGGGCCCATGCGGACACCGGACCGCATCACCGCTGGTCAACGGGCACGCTGTACGACAACGTGAGCGTCGAGGGCAATGCGATCAATGTGCAGAACCGGGGCGCCTCCGGTACTGGTCATGGCTGGGCCGGTGCGCAGATGGTGTTCTGGAACTGCACGGCAAAGTCGATGGACGTGCAGAGGCCGCCGACGGCGCAGAACTGGGCTATCGGCTGCAGCGCGGGCACGCACAAGGGAAGCGGGTTCTGGGAGAGCTTCGGTACTCCCGTGGAGCCCCGGAGCCTGTATCTGAAGCAGTTGGAGGACCGGCTCGGGCCACAGGCTGTGGCTAACCTCGCCCGGTAGGAGGGGTCGCAATGAAGGTAGCGCGCAGGGCTGTGCGTGTGCTGATAGTGGGTCTGGTAGCGTCCCTGGGGTCACTGGCGATGGCTGCAACGGTGCGCGTCTCGACGCAAGCGGAACTGGATGCCGCGATTCACGCCGCCGGGCCAGGCGACACAATCGTCATGTCCGCCGGCGACTGGAAGGACACGGCGATCCTGCTCGAGGCAGAGGGTGAGCCGGATCGGCCGATCACGCTGCGGGCCGAGACACCGGGCAAGACGGTCCTGTGTGGCCGCTCGAAGCTGAGGATCGCCGGTGGCTATCTGCAGGTCGAGGGGTTGATGTTCACGCGTGGCGGCCTGCCCGGGGAAGACCCGATCGCCTTCCGCAAGGACCCCTCCAAGCTCTCTCATCACTGCCGCCTGACAGAGTGCGCGGTCGTGGACTACGACGCACCCGGCAGCGACAAGGACTGCAAATGGGTGTCGGTCTATGGCACTCACAACCGGGTGGATCACTGCTACTTCGCGGGGAAGACCTCAGGAGGAACGCTGCTGGTGATCTGGGTCGGCCCGGAGCCCAATGAGCACCGCATCGACCACAATCACTTCGGCCCACGGCCACCTCTCGGCCGCAATGGTGGGGAGACCATCCGCGTCGGAACGAGCGATGTGTCGATGAGCGTCTCGCGCACCGTGGTGGAGGGCAATCTCTTCGAGCGCTGCAACGGCGAGACCGAGATCATCTCCAGCAAGTCCTGCGAGAACGTCTACCGCTACAACACCTTCGTCGAGTGCGAGGGAGCCCTGACGCTGCGCCACGGTAACAGGTGTCTGGTGGAGGGCAACTGGTTCCTGGGGAAGGGCAAGAAGAACACCGGCGGCGTGCGCGTCATCGGTGAGGATCACCGGGTGGTGAACAACTACTTCTGCGGCCTGACGGGGCGCTCCGGACGCTCGGCGGTCTCGCTGATGAACGGCCTGCCCAACTCGGAGCTGAGCGGTTACTTCCAGGTCAAGCGGGCCGTCGTCGCCTTCAACAGCATCATCGACTGCGACACGCCGATCACCCTTGGGCTCAAGACAGGCTCCGACCCGGCAAAGGACCTGCCGCCCATGGACTGCACGATCGCCAACAACCTGATCCGCGGCACCAGGGCCCCGCTGGTTACCGTGCAGACGGCGCCGACCGGCACGGTCTGGCACGGCAACCTGGTGAGTGGTGGCGATACGGGACTCGGCGACGAGCCCGGCCTCCAGAGCGTTGACCTGCGTCTTCGCGAGGCGCCCGACGGTCTGTGGCGGCCTGCACCTGACAGTCCGGTATGTAGTGCGGCGATCGGCGGCTTCCCCTTTGTCACCGAGGACATCGATGGGCAGCCCCGCGGGACAACCTATGATGTGGGTTGCGATCAGCTCGCCACAGGGCCGGTGACACGCCATCCCCTGACGCCCGCGCAAGTCGGGCCGTCCTGGAGACCACAGTAGTCGGCATACCCGCCGGTCAGCCCAGGCTTAGCGGTTCAGGATCACATCGCCATCGGCGGCCTGGAAGACCACCGAGAGCTTGTCGCCAAGGGTAACGGTGATCGTGTCTGCGGTCGCCACTGCCTTCACGGGTGGACAGGGATCGACCGACAGCACTGTCACGAAGTTCGCGGACTGCGCCGCGGGTGCGCCGGCCTTGAGCACCGTACCCCGATCCTTGCCCTCCAGCACGTCCTTGTCGAGAGTTGCGCTGAGGCCCTCGGGTAGCGCGAACTGCAGGTGCAGGGTCTGCTCGCCCTTTGTGAGGTCGTAGCCGCTGCCGGTCTGCGTGCAGGTGGCGCCGGAGTGCATGAGCCACTCGAAGCGACGCGGTCCTGAGGCTGATTCGAGGCGGTCGCAGAGGATGACGTACTTGTCCTGGACCACGGCCAGCCACCGGTACATGGTCTTCATCTTCGAGTAGTACGCCGAGGCATCTCCCCGCACGGCGAAGAGGCCCTCACGCTGCACGACCTTGTCGATCTTGCCCATCTTGGCCTGGTTGGCGATGGGCTGCAGCCAGCCACCACCTCGCTGCGTCGGTCCCTGACCGTCCACCAGGATCAGGTTGTGGTTGGCGCCCGCCTTGTTCTGCTTCGGGTAACCATCGTCGGTCGCCCACATCTGGCCCTTCCAGAAGAGCATGAAGTGGTTGGCATCTGGGTGGTCGTGGGCGATGTTCACCCAGCCGCGCACCAACTCGTTGAGGCGATGGCCACCATAGGGGCCGCACTTGAGCAGCACCGCGAGGGAGTTCGGGTCGGTCCAGGAGGTGCGGTAGGTGGCCAGCTCCAGGTCCTCGAAGTAGCGCGAGGTCGGGATCTGGTCGAGCGGCGTGGGCTTGAGGTCGGCGTCATACCACAGGATGCACCAGGGGTAGTAGGAGAAGGAGCCGGGCTCGGCGTCGTAGGCGGCCTTCATCAGGGCCTGGGCGGCCGGGTCCTTGTAGTAGGAGGCCAGCCGGAACAGGTAGTGGTTGAAGTAGTACACGCCGGTGCCGCAGTCGCCGAAGTTGAAGGTGTCATGGAAGCCCGGTGTGAGCAGGTGTGCGCGGAAGAAGGGAACGTTGCGCAGTCCCGGCGTGCTGCTGAACAGGTCGACGTCGGTGCAGTGCCGCAGGGCCTCGAAGAGCAGGACCACGTAGTTGTAGCCGAAGGCCGAGTAGTGAGGGCCCTCGTGGCTGGCTCCGTCGGGCGGGATCGCGTCGGAGACTTTCCGAGCGAAGCCCAGCGCAGCAGCCACATAGCCCTCGGCCTCGGGGACCTCGCCATCAATCGCCAGCGCCCCCAGCGTCAGCCCACTCAGACGATGGTGCACGTGGTTGTTCTGCTCGTCGCCCTTCCAGTACCCGGCGGTAGTCCCATCCATGAAGCCGGTCCAGTAGAGCTCGGCGACCTGTCGGAGGAGCTTGTCACGGACCTTCTGCCTCTGCTCCTCGGTCATGAGCCCGTAGCACCAGTCATAGGCGCAGGCGATTCCGGTGAGCATGTTCGCGGCGCCCATGGACTGGTTGATCTCCTCGCCCGTCCCCCAGTCAGGGTAGGAGGTGAGCACGTCCATCCACTCGATGGCCTTCTTGGCGTAGGCTTCGTCACCGGTCGCGATATACCCGAAGGCCAGGGAAGTCAGCCGCCACCAACCCCACTGCTGCATGTCCTGATCGTTCGAGCATTGCGCAGCGTTCGCCGGCGGCATCTGCTGCACGTAGCTGTTCGCGCTGCCCATGAGGCGGTCGAAGAAGTCCTTGTGGGTGGTCTTGCAGCGCTCGCGGATTGCGGGGAGGTCCTCGGCGGTGAAGAACAGTCGCGGGTGCTTGCCGACGAGTTCCGGCTTGAGGGGCACGGGCGTCACCTGCGGTGGCTTGCGCTTCTCACCCGGTAGCGGTCGCGTGCGCTCGCTCAGCACCGCCGGCTGGTACGTGACCGAGATGTCGTCGACGAGTACGGGCTCCTCGAGCTCCACCGGACCGCGCAGGTAGATGCCGGAGAAGCCGCGGAAGAACTTGCTGGCCATGATGTCGAAGGCGCTGGCGACTCTGCCGTCGACGGAGACCACGATGTCCGTCTCATTGCTGACCACGAACTTCCACTCGTGCCAGCCGGGCCTGCGTGGCGCTCGGGCATAGCGACGGCTTGCCCAGCCGCTGCCGTCGGCGGTGCTGACCCAGCCGTAGGAGTCATTGCCCGCCAGGTACGGGGCATAGAGGAGGCCGAAGACGAGTTGCTGGGAGGCGGAGTTGGCGATGCCCCAGACGGGACCGTAAGCCCGCCCTCGGGCGGCCTCACCCTCGAGCTTGAATCCGGAATCGTACACCCACAGGGTCACGGTCCCGAAGCCGTCGGTGGGGCTGACGGGGATCAGCACTTCGCCGCCCTTACCGACCCGCAGAGCGCGGGCACCGGAATGCACCACATCGGCGACGACCTGCACATCGCCCTTCTGGGTCACCCCGGCGGGGAGGCCGGCTTCGAAGTCGAAGCTCACCGTGTCGCAATAGGTCTGTGGGGCAAGCAGAGCGAGCAGAAGAGCGGCCATTCCGACGAGGGTAAAGCGCGTCATCGGGCATCACTCCCGGGCGACCAGAGGTAGAGTCGTCGTGTTCCAGGGGTCCGGTGCGGCTCGTCGTCCGCGGTCAGTCCGTCCATCGCACCTTCAGAGTTGACGCGACCTTCAGGTGCTTGTTCAGTATCTCGCCGGTGAGCTCGCGCAGGGCTCCGGGTGCGGGGTCCTGCGACTGGCGCTTGTACCACTCGACGACGGCGGCCAGTCCGTCCCTGAGCTCGAAGGCCGGTCGCCACCCTAACAGCCGGTCGGCCTTGGTGCAGTCCAGGCTCTGGTGCACGAAGGGCTCGGCACGCTCACTGCCACGCTTCCAGGTGAGGCCGGAGCCCCACAGGTCGCACATCATGGTGGCGAGGTCACCGTTCGGCACTCCGCGCCCCTCGCGCGGGCCAAAGTTGAAGGCCTGCCCGTCGATGGGTTGCTGGTCACACTGTGCCAGCAGCGAGAGGTAGCCCGTGACCGTATCGCCGACGAAGGTGTAGGGGCGAGTGAAGGCCGGGTTGAGAATGATCGGCTGCTCGCCCCTGGACAGGGCGAGGGCCACATCGACAAAGATGCGTCCGGCGTGGTGGTCGCCGGGGACGAGCACGTTTCCGGCTCGGGCAATCCCCAGGTGCTGCCCCGCGGGTTGAAGGTAACCGGTGTAGTAGTCGCGGGTGATGAACTCGGCGCAAGCCTTCGAGACGGCATAGGGACCCGTCGCCACGAGCGGGTCGTCCTCGGTCCAGGGCTCTCCGCCTTTGTCGCGGTAGACCTTATCGGTGGTGACCACAACGGCGCGCGGAACCTCACACCGGCGCACGGCCTCAAGGAAGGTGGCGGTGCCCAAGACGTTGATGGCGTAGGTGTCGAGGGGTCGCTGCTTGCACTCGCCGACGATCGCCATGGCTGCAAGGTGAAGGGCGGCGGTGACCTTCTCGGTCTTCATCACGTGCTGCAGACCCTCCAGGTCGCGAACATCCAGCTCGCAGGTCAGCACGCGCTCGTCCTCACCCAGACCGGAGGACTGGTAGCAGGTGCCGGGAAGGCTGAAGGAGCGGTCGACGCCGACGAGCTTCTCCACACCCGCAGCGAGAAGGTACCAGCCCAACCAGGTGCCCTTGGCACCCGCGAGCCCGGTGACGAGTACCGTCTGACCCTTGAGACGACCCTGGAACATCGCTATCTCCCCTCAGTCCCGGCAGCATAGGTTCATCATGGAGTTGACTTTCGTGGCGTTTCTGGGTATAATGTTCTTGTCCGACCGTGTCCGCCCTAACCCGCGGGGCATTTGGACGAGCCGAAAGGTTGGCCGAGCATCGACGCGAAGAGGCGGGTTGCTACGCACGGAACTCGGAGGGCACGGCTCTAAGGAGCCCTGAAGAAAGGCCTTTGAAAGAGGGCCTTTTTTTGGTTCTCCCTTCTGGCGGCCAGGGCAGTCTGATGTCTCAGGTCTGAAGCCAGTCAGAAGTACCGTGCGTTCCCCTGTGTCACGAGCGAAGGGAACCAAGCCCTCCTCTAGGGAGGAGGTGCCGGGTCGCGAGACGGTGCGGCGGAACAGGATGAAGGACTTGAACTGCGGCAGGTTGAGCCGCTCGTAGTCGCCGCTCTGCGAGCACCGATAGACATACCCCAGTGCTGTAGGCAATTCGGCGCTGCCCTCGGCAATCCTCTTGTCGTACTCCTGGTCGAAGACGAGCCAACGCGGAGGGGACTTGGCAAAGCCCTCGGACACCTCGCGCAGCGCCCAGGGGTGAGTCAGGTGATCGTCCATGGCGAAACGCGTGGGCGCCACGCGGTCACTGTAGAGGTAGACGCCCGTGGTCATGTTGTCGGCGTAACCCACGCAGTAGATGGTGTCGCTCGGTGTGGTGTCGGCGTCGATGATCCGTGCAACCTCCAGGGCCTCCTTGGGCCACGCCTCGCCCTCGAGGAAGTGCACAGTCTTCTTGACGGTCGGCAGCTCGTTACGCGCCACAGGCAGAAGCGTGACGACCAGGGCTGCGAGTACTGCCAGACGGGCCAGGTGCGACCGGCGGCTTGCCCACTCCCACACCCAGGCCATTCCGAGAGCGCCCAGGAGGCAGAGGGGCGCAACGACGGCACCCATGTGATGAGTGTACCGGGGCCCGCTGGACCAGGGCGAAGCGATGGACAGCACCAGCCAGACCCACAGGCTGCGACGCACGAGCACGCTCTGAGGAGGCAAGGCGCGGAGCGCCGTGATCACGCCGCCCAACAACAGGGGCAAGGAAGTGACGGCGAACTCCGTCCACGTGGGGAGGAACTGAAGGCGGTGAAGGCCGTCCGAGTAGCTCGCGGCGGACTCCTGGCCCAGAAACCCGATCTGCACGAGATTCGCAAGCTGCCCGGCGGCGGCGAACCAAACCGCGACGACAGCATTGAGCGCCACGGCTCCGGAGAGGAACCAGAGGGCACTGCGCCAGCCTCCGGCAGCCATCCAGGCAAGAATCGTCAGGGCGACGAGGTCGAGGACAGCGGTCTGGCGGGACTGCAGGGCCAGTCCGCCGAGGACTCCCGCGATCACCAGATAGGGGCGGGTTCGGCCACACAGAATCGCGGCGACGGCAGCCACCACGAAGACCGACACCAGGAGCTCAGTGGTCACCGTGCCCTTGATGCCCACGGTCTTCTGGCTGATGCAGAGGACATAGGCGATCGCGGCGAGAACGCCGACGGAGCGAGACTGCAGCCGCTTCCCGATCAGCATCATCAGGCAAGCCGCCAGCCACACCAGGGCCATGCCGACGCAGCGGACGCCGATAATGCCCCAGCCGGCGCGGAACACCAGCCCATAGAGGAGCCAGATGACAGGAGGTTTGCCGTCGAAGATCGCGTCATAGAGGGGACGGCCGTGGATCAGCCACTCGCGGCCGCCGTAGGCCCAGTAGCCTTCGTCCCAACCGATGGGATAGGCCAGTTCGTGGAGCCGCACGAGGACACTGAGCGCACCGAGAGCAAGGACCCAGCCCAGCGTCCGCTGACGACTGTCGGAGGCGCTAAGGGGGCCCTCGGACGAGGTGGTCAAAACCGGTCACTCACTTCGGAAGAGGGTGCCTGGAGGAGTCCGCCGCCACGCTCGACCACCACTCATGGTACTAGGTCAGGCTCTGCTCGACGCGCTCCCACAAGTCGTAGATCTCGGCCAGCTCGGCATTGAGCTTCTCGTACTCGACCTCGAGCGCCTGCACCCGCGCGGGCAGGGAATAGGTGTCGGCGCGCCCCAGGATGTCGCGGATCTTGGCGAGCTGCGTCTCGAGGTAATGCGCCCGCTGCTCGATCTGCTCCAGGGACGGCAGCGATTCCTCGCCCTGCTGAGCGGCCTGCTGTCGGCGCCGTTTCTTCTCCTGTCGGGCGAGACGGTCCAGCCGCAGATTCTCCTGGCGCTTGGCCGCCTCGGCCTCGGCGGCAATACGCTCCGCCTCCGCCTCCACCTCCTGCCGGTGAGCGACGTACGCGCTCCAGCTTCCCTCGTGCACGATCGCCCGGCCATCATGGATAAGGAGCAGGCGGTTTGCGACGGCGTCCAGGAAGTAGCGGTCATGGGAGACCACCAGGATGGTGCCCCGGTACTCCCGCAGGGCCGCCTCGAGGGCACTGCGAGAGTCGATGTCCAGGTGGTTGGTGGGCTCGTCCAGCACCAGGACCGAGGGACGCCGGAGGATGAGCTTGGCCAGCGACAGGCGGCTCTGCTCCCCGCCGGACAGGTCGGCCACGCTCTTGAAGACATCGTCCTCGACGAAAAGGAACCGCGCCAGCAGACTGCGAATCTCGGTCTGCTCGGCATCGGGCATGAGCTCCTTGAACTCCTCGTACACGGTGTGCTCGGGGTTCAGGCCGAACTCATCCTGCCGGTGGTAGCCGATCTCCACGCTGGTACCGAGACGTGCCTCGCCCTCCGTGGGCTTCTGGTATCCCAGGGCGATGCGCAGCAAGGTCGTTTTGCCGCAGCCATTGGGGCCGACGATTCCCACTCGCTGGCCCCGGCGGACGAAGAGGTTGACGTCCTCAAACAGGCGCTTGCCGCCGTAATGCATTCCCAGGTGCCTGAGTTCGAGCACCTCGTCGCCGCCGCGCACACGGGGCTCGAAACGAAGGGTCATCTTCCGCCGCTGGGAGGGAGGCGGATCAACGTAGTCCATCTTCTCCAGGAGCTTGAGGCGGCTCTTGGCGGCCTTGACCTTCTTCTCCTGAGCGGTCCCCAGGGCCCAGCGGATGAAGGAGAGCTGCTTCTTCAGCTCCTCCTGCTGCCGCTCGTAGGTGCGCTCGTAGGTCAGGAGGCGCTGCTCCTTCTGCTCGAGGTACTGCGAGTAGCCGCCCGCGTACTCGGCGAGAGTCCGGCCTTCGAGCTCCAGGATTCTGGTGACGGCGGCATCCAGGAAGCGTCGGTCGTGAGAGATGGCGATGACGGCGCCCTGGTAGTTGCGCAGGTACTGCTCGAGCCACTCGATGCCGGTGATGTCCAGGTGGTTGGTCGGCTCGTCCAGGAGCAGGAGCTGGGGCTGAGAGAGCAGCAACCGGGCCAGGGACACGCGACGCTGCTCGCCACCACTGAAGCTATCCAGCGGGCGCTCGAAGTCCACCTCGGGAACACCAAGCCCGGTGAGGATCGCCGCCGCGCGATGGCGGAACTCATGGCCTCCGGCCGCCTCGTACTCCGCGGCAAGCTGTGAGTGATCCTCCAGCAGAGCCTCGGTCTGAGCATCGTCGGAGGCGGCTGCCATGCACTCTTCGACGCTGTGCAGCCTCGCTTCCAGCTCCAGGAGGTTGGCGAAGACCGCCATGACTACCTCCCAGGGAGTGTTGGCGTCGCCGAAGTTCACATCCTGGGACAGGTAGCCGACCGTCATGGTGCGGGCGAAGTGCAGCTCCGAGTCGTCCTCGTAGGGCTCCTGGCCCATCAGAATCCGGCACAGCGTGGTCTTGCCGGTGCCGTTTGCGCCAATCAAGCCCAGACGCTCACGGTGATCGATGGCGAAGCTGATATGGTCGAGGAGCAGCTCGGTCCCGTAGTATTTGGTCAGATTGTGAACGGTAATGAGAGGCATGTTCGCACGATTCAGGGCCCACGCCGACGGGCGCAAGCTCCGACAGGACCTATCCAATCCCTAAGATGATGGTGTGCATGATACGCGACGCGGCACCTCGGAGGCAAGGCCCGCGCCTTGCGCCATGTTCTGCGGACGTGTAAGATGGTCCAAGGGCCCGGACAGGCCGTCCGGGTGACTTCGGTTCTTGGAGGTTGGCTTCGTGAAAGGCACTGTTACCAGCAAGGTTCTGAGCCCTCACCTCGTGTCCGGTGAGTTGACGCCCGGAAGCGAGATTGCGATCCGCATTGACCAGACGCTGACCCAGGATGCCACGGGCACCATGGCCTACCTGCAGTTCGAGGCCATGGGGGTACCCCGTGTGAGGACCGAGCTCTCGGTCAGCTATGTTGACCACAACACGCTGCAGACGGGCTTCGAGAACGCCGACGACCACCTGTACCTGCGCACGGTGGCGGCAAAGCATGGCGTGTACTTCTCGCGACCGGGCAACGGCATCTGCCACCAGGTCCACCTGGAGCGCTTCGGCGCACCCGGCAAGACACTTCTGGGCAGCGACAGCCACACTCCCACGGGCGGCGGCCTTGGCATGATCGCCATCGGCGCCGGTGGCCTGGACGTTGCCTGCGCCATGGCCGGTGAGCCCTTCTACCTAACCTGCCCGAAGGTCGTCGGTGTGCGCCTGACGGGAAACCTCTCCTCCTGGGTCGCGAGTAAGGACGTGATCCTGGAGCTTCTGCGTCACCTGTCGGTCAAGGGTGGCGTGGGCAAGGTCATCGAGTACCTGGGCCCCGGTGTTGCGACCCTCTCGGTGCCGGAGCGTGCGGTCATCACCAACATGGGCGCCGAGCTTGGGGCGACCACCTCGATCTTCCCCAGCGACGAGGTGACCCGCGAGTTCCTCGCCGCACAGGACCGCGAGGAGGTCTGGCAGCCCCTCAGCGCCGATGCGGATGCGGAGTACGACGAGGTCATCGAGATTGACCTCTCGTCCCTTGAGCCGATGATCGCCCAGCCGCACAGCCCGGACAAGGTGGTAGCTGTGCGCGAACTGGCGGGCAAGAGGGTCGACCAGGTCTGCATCGGTAGCTGCACCAACTCCTCGCTGCGCGACATGATGACCGTGGCGGCGGCCCTCAAAGGCAAGATGGTTCCGCCGGAGGTCAGCCTGACGGTCTCGCCCGGCTCGCGCCAGGTCTGCGAGATGCTGGCACGCAACGGAGCGCTGGCGGACATCCTCGCCGCCGGAGCGCGAGTGCTGGAGACCGCCTGCGGGCCCTGCATCGGGATGGGACAGTCACCCATGACCAAGGCGGTGTCGATCCGCAGCTTCAACCGCAACTTCGAGGGTCGCAGTGGGACCCTGAGCGCCCAGGTGTATCTCGCCAGTCCCGAGACCTGCGTCGCCGCCGCCCTTAAGGGGCAGATCACCGATCCTCGCGAACTGGGCGAGCCGGCGGCCCTGGATCTGCCCGACCACTTCGATGTTGATGACCGGATGGTCGTGGCACCCCCGGCGGACGGATCGGAGGTGGAAGTCGTGCGCGGGCCGAACATCCGCTTCGTGGAGCCTCGCGACGGCCTGGCGGACACCATCCACTGTATGGTACTGCTGCGAGTCGGCGACAACATCACCACCGACCACATCGCCCCGGCGGGCGCGAAGGTCCTGCCCTACCGGAGCAACATCCCCAAGATCGCCGAGTTCGCTTTCGAGAACGTCGACGGGAGCTTCTACGAACGCGCTCGCGAGGCCGGGGAAGGCGTCATCGTCGGCGGCGAGAACTACGGACAGGGCTCCAGCCGGGAGCACGCCGCCCTTGTGCCGATGTATCTGGGCGTGCAGGCGGTGCTGGCCAAGTCCTTCGCCCGGATCCACAAGGCCAACCTGGTGAACTTCGGGATCCTGCCACTGGTCATCGACGACGCGACCTACCAGGCCCTGCAGAACGGGGACGAGATCGAGCTCAGCGCGGTCCATACCGCGATTGCCGGCGATGGCTGCATCGCCGCCCGCAATCTGACGCAGGGCGCCGACTTCACTGCGAAGGCCGAGCTCACGCCCAAGCAGGTCGAGGTGCTCATGACCGGCGGGATGCTGAACTACGTGCGTTCGCGAGCCTGACACCCTAACGGCCCGAGGTCCTCACGGCGCGGGGCTCCGCCCCTGCGGGGAGCGCACACATCTGACTTGGCGATAGAACCGAAAAAAGGGACGGGAGCGGGCCCTCTGGTGGCCTACCCCGTCCCCTCTTCTTTGTGCCAGAGCTATTCCTCGACGACCCTGGTGAGATGCCGCAGTAAGGCCTCGGCGGCCGCGCGACTCATCCCCGGCACCGCCGCCAGTTCCTCGACCGAAGCCCGTGCCATCTCCTGCACCGAAGTGAAGCGCTTGAGTAGCGCCGTCCGTCGTGCCGGGCCAATGCCGGGCACCTCATCCAGCGCCGACCGGGTCATCTGCGCGTCCCGCAGGCCCCGGTGATGAGTGATGGCGAACCGGTGGGCCTCGTCACGCAGACGCTGCAGCAGGAACCGCGCCGTCTGGTGGTCGGTCATCTCCACGGGCTCTGAGCGCCCGGGGACGAAGACCTCCTCCTCCTGCTTGGCGAGAGACGCCACAGGAAGGTCGCCCAGACCGAGTTCCTCCAGGACCTCGACAGCTACGTTCAGCTGGCCCTTGCCTCCGTCAACCATCAGCAGGTCCGGAAGCGGGGTGAACTTGGGATCGCCGGCGAGACCGTTGCGCAGCCGCCGCCGGAGCATCTCCCCCATCATGGCGTAGTCGTCGGGCTTGCCCTGCTGGAGACGGATTCGATAGCGGCGATAGGAGCGCTTGTCAGGGAGTCCGTCGCTGAAGGTGACCTGCGAGCCGGTCGAGTCGCGACCCTGGGTCGTCGAGATGTCGTAGCACTCAATTCGCCGCGGCGGAGCTTCCATCCCCAGGGCCTCGGCCAGGTCACCCAGAGCCTGCTGAATGGCGCGATGTTGCTCCGCGCGACTCTTGGCGACGGCAGCCAGGCCCACCTGTGCGTTTTTGGTGGCCAGCTCAGTGAGCTTGCGCTTCTCCCCTCGCTGGGGCCGATGCAGGCGAACGTTTGCACCCCGCGCCTCGGTGAGCAACTCGGCCCAGGCGTCCATGTCCTCGACTTCCTCGGAGAGCAGCACCTCCGCCGGGACATGGGTCGCCCGCGAGTACTGCTGCACGAGGAAGGCGTCGAGGACCTCACTCAGCGTGCGCCCGGACACGTGCCCGAAGACGTACTGGTCCTGCTTGACCAGGCGGCCTCCGCGCACCTGGAACAGCACCACCAGGGACCGGTCGCCGTCGATGGCGGCAGCGATCACGTCCTGATCGCGGTTCTCGGTGGCCACCATGACCTGCTCCTCGGTGGCCCGATGGACGGCCTTGAGCTTGTCGCGCAGCTTTGCGGCCCGCTCGAACTCCAGGTTCGCAGCCGCCGCCTTCATCTGCGCCTCAAGGTCCCGGGCGATCTCCCCGGAGCGTCCCTCAAGGAAGCGTGTCGTCTCGCGGACAGCCTCGTCGTAGGCCTCCGGAGTCACGTCCTCTCTCCCACGACAGGGCCCCAGACAGCGGCCGATGTGGAAGTTGAGGCAAGGCTTCCCGTTCAGCGTCCCGTCGAGGTTCCGCCGGCAGCTCCGCAGGCCAAAGAGCTGCGGTACCAGTCGCAGGATTCGCCACATCGAGTTCGCGTCAGGGTAGGGCCCGAAGATGCGTCCGGGATCGGGACGGTACACCTCATGGCGCTTCGGATCGTGAAAGCGCGGATTGCGCCGCTGGTCGCCGGGAAGGTGGGCGTTCCGCGGCAAGTCGCGAAGGACCATCAGCCGCGGGTAGAGGTCGTCGGTGAGCTTGAGGTAGGGGTAGCTCTTGTCGTCGGTGAGCCGGATGTTGTACTTCGGCCGGTGCTCCTTGATGAGGTTGGCCTCAAGGATGAAGGCCTCCAACTCGGAATCCGTGACCGTGTACTCGAAGTCGACTGCGTTCGCGTAGAGCTGCTCCGTCCAGCCATACTGCGCGGCGTTCTCACGGAAGTGCTGGCGCAGCCGCTTGCGCAGGCTCCGCGCCTTCCCCACGTAGATGATCTCGCCCTCGGCGTCCCGCATCAGGTAGGCGCCGGGCAGGTCAGGCACTAACGGTAGCTTCTTCTGGATGGTCTCAGTCGGTTCGGGCACGGCCTATCCTTCCACCAGGGTCTTGAGCTCTCTGATCTCGTCGCGCAACTGGGCCGCGCGCTCGAACTCCAGATTCTCCGCAGCCTCCGCCATCTCCGTCTCCAGCGCGACGATGATCGAGGTCAGGTCTTCCTTCTCGAGGCCGCCGGCGAGGTCATCCGGAGCGACCGCAGCCACGGCGCGCTTTGTCTGCTCCTGCGTGGCACGAAGGGTGTCGCGAACGGCCTTGCGGACGCCCTGCGGGGTGATCCCATGGGCCTCATTGTAGGCGACCTGCTTCTTGCGGCGGCGATCCGACTCGCCAATCGCAGCCTTCATGGAACGGGTCATCTCGTCGGCATACATGATGACCCGGCCGTCGAGATGACGCGCAGCGCGGCCCATTATCTGGATCAGCGAGGTCTCGGAACGCAGGAAGCCCTCGCGGTCTGCATCGAGGATCGCCACCAGTGAAACCTCGGGCAGGTCAAGGCCCTCACGCAGGAGGTTGATGCCGACGAGCACGTCATACTCGCCAAGGCGCAGGTCGCGCAGCAGCTCATGGCGATCGAGGGTATCCACTTCGCTGTGAAGGTAATGCACGCGGATCCCGATCTCCGCGAGGTAGTCGGTGAGGTCCTCGGCCATGCGTTTCGTCAGGGTGGTCACCAGTATCCGCTGGTCGAGGGCGATTCGCTTACGGATCTCGGCGATGAGGTCGTCGACCTGGCCCTGAGTCGGGCGGACTTCGACCGGCGGGTCGACAAGCCCTGTGGGGCGCACGATGAGCTCGGCGATCCCCGACGCATGGCTCAGCTCATAGGGTCCGGGCGTTGCCGAGGTGTAGATGACGCGGTTGATGCGCTGCTCCCACTCATCGAAGGTGAGCGGCCGGTTGTCGTAGGCTGAGGGTAGCCGGAAGCCGAACTTGACCAGGCTGTCCTTGCGCGACCGGTCGCCCTGAAGCATCGCGCGTATCTGCGGGATCGTCTGGTGCGACTCGTCGACGACCATCAGGTAGTCACTCGGGAAGTAGTCCAGCAAGGTGTAGGGTGGCTGCCCCGCCTGGCGACCGTCGAAGTGGCGCGAGTAGTTCTCAATGCCGTTGCAGTAGCCGATCTCGCGGATCATCTCGAGGTCGTACCTGGTTCGCTGCTCCAGCCGCTGGGCCTCCAGCACACGGCCCTGGGAGTGGAAGGACTCCAGGCGCTGCTCGAGCTCCTCCTCGATGGACACCAGCGCCGCGTCGATCCGTGCCCGCGAGGCGACGTAGTGCGACGCCGGGAAGACGATCAGCGCCTGCTTCTCCTCCATCAGCTCGCCGGTCACAGGGTCCAGAACGACGATTCGATCGATCTCGTCGCCGAAGAGCTCGATGCGTGTGATGGCGTCCTCATCCATCGCGTGGACCTCGACGACATCACCGCGCACGCGGAAGGTCCCTCGCTCCAGCGCAAGGTCATTCCGCGTGAACTGCATGCTCACAAGTTGCTTGAGGATTGCATCACGGTCGAGGTGGTCGCCACGCTTCAGGCGGAGTGTGATCTCCTCGTACTGGTCTGGCGACCCGAGGCCGAAGATGCAGGAGACCGAGGCGACCACCACCACGTCGCGCCGGGTCATGACCGCCTGTGTCGCAGAATGGCGCAGGCGGTCGATCTCCTCATTGATCTGCGAGTCCTTCTCGATGTAGGTGTCTGTCTGCGGCAGGTAGGCCTCGGGCTGGTAGTAGTCGTAGTAGCTGACGAAGTACTCGACGGCGTTGTTGGGGAAGAAGTCGCGGAACTCGGAGCAGAGCTGGCCGGCGAGCGTCTTGTTGTGGGCTATCACCAGGGTCGGGAGCTGTACGCGCTCAATGACCTTGGCGACCGTGTAGGTCTTGCCCGACCCCGTGATTCCGAGCAGAATCTGCTGCCTTCTCCCGGTGCCGACGCCGGACGTCAGGTCCTCGATGGCCTGCGGCTGATCGCCCGCCGGCTCGTATTCCGACACCACCTTGAACTCGCCCACGGCACGCCCTCCGGTGCGAAGCATGAAACCGATGTTCTATTATAGCACACGGAACCCGGGTGGTAAGGTGCCTGACTACCTTGCGCAGAACAGCAAAAGGACGCCCGTCAGGCGTCCTTTGGTGGTGGACCGGCGTTGCTTCGACCTCGCTACTGCTTGTTCAGACCAAGGCCACCGACCTCGAGGGAGATCCGGTGCCCATCCATCGAGTAACGCAGGCCGAGCTCGCGACCGCCCAGAGACCGCGCGAGCTCGAACTCGAGATCGCTGAACTCGGTGGTGTCGAACTCATAATGCGTGCCGATGATCCCGAGACGCCACTCCGGTTTGAGGTAGTAGTCGATCGCGCCGTAGCCGTAGGTGTCGCCGGAGGTGATGTCCCAGCTACCGCTCAGGGAGGCGTCCCACTTGACCCCGTGAGCCATGGCGAAGTCGAGACCGAGTTCGTGGCCAACGCCCGTGTTTGACGCGTCGCCGCTGTTGTAGGTCACACTGTAGTTGAGGCCCAGTCGCGTGGTGGCGCCGAAATCGCGGTTCAGGCGCAGCTCACCGCGAAGGCTGTTGGCCGAATACTCGTTCGTGTCCCAGTTGTAGACGTTGCTGATGGACGGCCGGATTCTCGTGTTACGGCCCAGACGCCACCCGTTCAGATCTACAGAACCGTACAGTTCGTTCTCCAGGACCCACTCGTGGTCCTCGCTGGCCCGCCGTCGCGTGCCGACCGATGAACCGAGGCGGAAGGAGGCTCCCCTTCCCAGGGGCCGCGGCTCCGTAAGGAAGTCCACCCCGAGGCTAAAGTCGTCGTCCGCGTCCTGCGGGTTGTCGTACTGACCGCGCAGGCTCAGTCGGTACTTCTGCGCATAGTGGTAGATGCTGGCATCGGCAAAAAGGCTCTGGTGGTCGGGCCAGGCGACATTGAAGAAACCGTCATCCTCACCGAAAAGCCGTCTCTCATCGCGCCACTCGATACCCCAGTCATCGCGCAGGATGCCGCCGACCTCAATGACGCCCTTGGCCTTGCCGGTATCGTACTCCTCGGAGAGTCCGACGCTCCACCCGTCCCTCGCGATGAAGCTTGACCCGGACACACCGCGCTGCAGCTTGATCGACCCAGACCACTCGTCGCTTACGCTGAAGAAGAAGGGGAAGTCGACGGCAAGGCCGCCCTGGCTGCTGACCCCGAGGACCTGCGAGTTGCTCGCACCTGAGTAGCCAGCCAGACCGATCACCCAGTAGGGAGGGAAGCTGAAGACCTTCTGGCCCTCGGTGTACAGCGCCGCATGCCGAACAACGACCCTCTGGCCGACGAAGTACGAACAGCTCTTGCATACCAGCCAAGTGCTGCCCTCCTCCTGGCCGACGCGGAAGGCATCGTCGGGGATCTCCCAGGTAGTGGCGCAAGGCTTGAGGTTTCGTAGGAGGAAGTAGACGCGCTCGACGCCGTTCTCGCCGAACCGGCGCATGACTCCACGGCCGCCGGCCACATCCACGTACACGTCTTCGCCCTCAAGTATGTCCTTACCGTGCGTCATCCGAACGCCCCAGGCCTTCAGGACCTGCGTCTGCAGGTCCAGCTCGAGCCCGTCGGCGGCATCAATGACAAGGGCGCCGGACTGAGCCCTGGCCGAGTCGCGGGCGCGGATCGTGTTCAGGTCCATCGAGTAGCCGACCCACCCACCACGGATGTTGACCACCCGCGCCTGGGCCCCTTCGCCCTCGCCCTCCGCGAGGAAGTCGAGGACGACCTGGTTACTGCTATCCTGGACCTTCACGACCACGGTAGCAGGTCCAGCCTCCTCGCTCTGGCAGTAGACCGTCGCATAGCCGCCCTCGCAGGAGACGGTCAGAGACTGGCGCTTGTCACCCTCGTCCGTGCTCAGCAGGCCAGTGTCGCTGTGGCATAGGATGGGGGTACCGTCGGGCAGAGCCTGGTTGTTCCGGTCCTTCACTTCGATCAGGATCCGGGCCTTGCTCTTCCCATCTGCGGGGAGGCTCGTCCTGCTGGGACGCAAGAAGATGCGAACGCTTCCAGCTCGGACCGCCTGCGCGTCGGCGGGCACCCCCGCACAGGCGAGGAGACCGCCCGCCACGAGCAACGCCAGCCAAGCTCTTAAGGAGAAATGGGGGAACCGAGCCTGCATCGAGTTACCTGGTCCACTCCCCTCGGACGATCCCGAGGGATAGGGTACCGCCCTCTGCACCAGAGTACAGAGGGCGGCGGCAAGGTGCTAGGGCGCTGGGGCTATAGGCCGAAGCGCACCAGAAGGCCGAGATCGGGCTCTAGAGGCCAACGGCGGCGAAGTTCTGCCAGGCCGAGTACTTCTGGTTCGTATAGACGACACGGATCCGGTAGGCGTAGGAGTTGCCGGTGGACACGTCGAAGTCCGGCCACTCGCTGGTTCCGGCGCTGATGTTGCTCGTCGAGTTACCAGAGCCGAAGAAGGCATACGGGCCGCCGTTCACCGCGCGCTGCAGTTGGTACCGCAGGACGGTGAAGGTGGTTCCGGTTGGCGCGACCCATCTCACGCGGATCGTGTCTGTCCCCTCGACCTGCAAGGGCAAGGTGGTCGGTGGCACAGCTTCGGCACTCGGGCCGGTGTCGCTGTCGCCGCCGCCACTGCTCACTGCCCAGGCGAGGAGGCCAGTGACGGCCAGGACGCCGAGGACACTTACGAGCTTGTTCTTCTTCTTCGCGGCGGGCTTGGGCTCTGACACGCTGCTGATACTCGCGCCGCCCATGACCTTCGCGACACGGTAGGCCGCATCTTCGGCCGCTTCGCGCGCCAGCGGCCGATCACTGCCACCGTAGCCGGGAAGCTTGCGGCTCGCCCCGACGACACCGAAGGCCTGTGCGACGATCGGCTTCTCAACGGGGTCACCGGCCTCTACATCGTAGTTCGGCTTCACATCATAGACCTGACCGGAGACGATGATCTCCACCGACCGCGGGTTCTGCGGGCTGCGGTACGACTGAATGCTGGACACGACTACCGTGTCAACATTCAGCGCATACCCGATCTTGACTGCCTCGCGGGCGCTCGTCGGCCCGTTCGCAATCTCGGTCTGAAGCAGCCGCCCCTCGGACTCCGCACGGCGAACCAGCGGCGAACTCGCCGAGAACTCCGTGCACTCCGTGTTCGGCAGCGCGTCGATCGCCATCTGGAGCGAGTCGGTGGCGATCTTGCGGAGGTCGGCCATGCCACTCGAACTCTCGTCAACTACATTGAAGACCAGTACGGACCGCGGGCGCACCTGCGCGCACGCACTGACGGCTCCCCAGGGCGCCAGGGGAAGCACGAGGGCAACCAGCAGAAGATAACTGAGGGCCCGACCGTGCCGACTCTTGCGGAGTGCGGACATTACACCTGTTCCCCCTTGCTAGTATTGCTAGGGTTTGGGATGGCTGCTAGATTGCTACCTACGGCTGACCCGGGGCCAAGGCCCTGCAACCCCGCTGTTCGGTTAGCGACTGATCTGGAAGGAGCGTACCAGGCTGTGTTGCTCACCCGTCTGCGGTGACCGTGCAGTGACTTTGCACAGGTACCGTCCCGCCGGGACGCGGCTGCCCTGACTGTTGCGTCCGTCCCACGCGAGCGTGTTGGCACCGGAGGTCGCTACTTTGCCACTGGCGACCTGTCGGATCGGCACGCCCGAGATGTTTCTGATCTCAACGTCCACGCTCGAGTCGCTCGCCAGACTATAGCTTACAACCACGCCCTGAGCAGTCGAGCTGACCGAGGCGCTCGTGACCAGAGTCCTCTCGCTTCCGCGCGGCTGGACGGTGATGCGGAAGGTCCGACTGCCGCCGCTGTCACCGGAGCGGAAGGTCATGGCGTTCGTCGTGCGCATATAACGTCGCTCGCCGGAGGTCAGGTCCTCGCACACCGCAGTGAGATCGGCGGGCAGGCTGCTCAGGTCCGGCCACGACACCGTGATCGGCGTGTCCGCAGCGTTCGTATCAACGACCAGATTCCACTGCGTCGCGCTCGAGGAGGCCTTACGGATGTCCTGCATCAGCCGCACGCCCGTCTGAGGCTGCTCGACACACGCACTCAGATTGACCCCGTCGGTGAGACACGCCGGCGGCGCCAGGACGTCGTTCGCATCGATACCGTCCGTAGCAGCGGAGGCCGCCCCGATCACTCGCCCGGTGCGGGTCCTGCCAGCGCCCGAGACCACGAGGGGAAGACGCCAGCCGTCCCCGGCGGAGGAGCCACTTGCCGCCGCTGTCTTCGGCGCAGCAGCCGGCGAGAACAGCGTCGGCGGTGGGATCACGAGGGAGATGTCGTCCATGGCGTAGATCCAGTAACCGACGTACGGATCGAGACGCACGTCAGACAGTTCGGTCTCCCAGTCGTAGTCATTTGCAGCCGCGTCGTACCAGAAGAGCGTGGGCAGCAGGAGGCCGCGACCGATGCCCTCCTTCATCGACCACTCCTTGCCGTTGGGGTCGATCACGCGTATGTCGCTCAGGTTCACAGGCCCCACGAAAGGATTGCCAATCTGATTCCAGTTCTCACTCAGGTTGATCGTCGCCGAGTCGCTGGTGTTCAGCGCGGCGGCATCGCTCGGGAAGTACACCGTCTGCCGGTTCCGGTTGAGGAGCCAGTAGCCATAGCCGGGCTCGACATTTGTCACGAAGGAGTCCGGGAAGTACTTGTATATCCGGCTCTCGGGGTCGTAGCGAACCAGAGCGTTAGCCCCGCCGGGGTACAGCGAGCCGAGGGTCGCGAAGACGTGCTCGGCATCCGTGTTAGCGAAGGTATAGGGGATCGCCACCATCTCGAGGCCCTTGAGTGACGTAAGGGGCGTCAAGATTGGCACTGCCGGGATGTAGACCTTCCGCTCGACGACCTTCCCCTGTGGACCAGTGAACTTGATCACGGCGGGTCCAGGACGCGTCACACTTGCCCGCACCGTCCAGCTCACGGATTTGTCTTCGTTCCGGCGGACGGTCCCCAACGACTTGCTCAGCGACTGTGTCGCCGGATCGAGTTCCAGGCCGGTCGGCAGACTGATTCGGACGCTCGCACTCAGCAACGATGCCGGGAGGAAGTTGTCGGCATAGGCCGTCACGGTGAAGGCCGACTTCCCCTGGCTGTCGGTAAGGTAGTACGTCTCCACCTCGTCCGTCGTCGGGTCGTCGCCGCTCTGGACCTTCAGTGTACTCGGGGAGTAGGCTGCAAACCCATAGGGTGAGTCGTAGTCGGCCGCCGAGGCGCCCACGCCGAAGTACGTCACGTAGCGCCGCGACTTCCCCGCCGCCAGCGGCTTCTCGTTCCAACGCGTGAAGTACGCCCAGTCCTCGCCATCGAGCGCCAGCACTGAGTTCGGCGTGAAGTCCCACTGGGCATCGGCCCCGACGTTGCGGAAGAGGCCCCAACCGATCAGATCTGGCTTGCCTGCGCTCGAGTTGGCCAACCCCGCGTCGAGCACGTCGTCGCCCGCGACCGTCCCCCGGATAAAGACCACTGGCGAATCCGCGTTGTCGACGGTCACCCATGTGTCCGGCATTGCCGTGGTTTCGGCGTCTGGGATAACCTTCTCGTAGTTGATGACCGTGCCATTCGGCAGATATACCTCGGTGCCGTCGCGGTTTGTGCCACTGCCGAACAGCCCGTCGAATACCTGGCGAATCCCTACCTGCCGCTCCTGC
Organism: Armatimonadia bacterium; assembly: GCA_039679385.1. Lineage (NCBI taxonomy): Bacteria > Bacillati > Armatimonadota > Armatimonadia > Armatimonadia bacterium. The sequence goes on from JBDKVB010000121.1 coordinate 21,858, forward strand.
GAAGAGCTGTTCGTGACGACGTACTCAACGCGCAGAGTGTCATGGATGAGGGTGAAATAGTGCTGTACATTGATGAACTCGGTCGCAAGCGCCGGATCGGTATTATCCAGCGGGACGCGGCCCTCCAGATACACATCGCGGCTCCCCACGACACATGCGGTTGGGAAGTAGCTGTGCACAGCGTTGCTGCCAGTGACGTCGACGGCCGCCGCTGCAAGCTGGTGCATGTCGTAGTGCGTCCCGTCCACCGAGACCGTCAGCTTGGAGGTGAACACGGGATAGGGAATGCTGTTTGGCCCAGTGGAGACAGACCAGGCGCTCGCGATGGCCCTGTCCTCGTCCCCGGCGACCGTTGGGTCGCCACCCGTCGGCGCTGTCGGTCCAGTGAGCAGGCGGAACCTGCCGCCAGGCCGCTGCCAGGAGTGGGTTACCGGCGGACGTGCGGTGTCGGTGTAGGTGACGACCTGTGGGTCCTCAACCTGCAGCACCGTGATACCAGCCGGGTGGGTGACGCTCACGGTGCCGACCTGAGCGAAGACCGGCAAAGCGATCACCGTCAGAATGGAGGCGATGACTGTGCTGTAAAGACTCCACCGACCTGTGTTGGCGAGTGAGTCTCGGTTACGCTGCACGAATGCGTCAGCTCCTCTCGCCGCCCTGACCACCGTCACGCGGCTGCTTGTTGGCGATGAACCTGAGAGTGCCTTCTGCCCTGCCTTCAGGCCCTCTGCTACCCGTCCCCCGCACGGCCCGCGTTCCTTTGCGGCCACGCTGCTGAAGGCCAACTACCGTGTGATCTGCAACGCACGGACCGCCTGCGATACCTGCCCGCTGGCCGTCCGCGCCGTCAACCTCACCATGTAGCGTCCGCTCGGCGCCTTCGTGCCCTGGCCTGTGCGCCCGTTCCAGTACACCGTGTTGGTCGCACCCGCACTCGCGGTCCGGCTGCCGAGCTGACCAACGACGCGCCCAGAGATGTTCAGAATGTCCACGGAAACGTCAGCGGTCGTGCTCACCGTGTAGCTTAGCTGCACTGTCCCGTCCGGCGCCTGCGCCGTCGTGACGCCGCTGAGGAGCAGCGGCCGGTCACCGGCAGGTTCCGCAATGACCTTGAAGGAGCGCGCCCCACACTCATCGGCGGCGTTGTAGGTGTATGCGCCCACGGTCCGCATGTACACGTCACGGTCCGCGGCTTCGTCGCGCAGGATGAGGTTCACGCTCGACGGCACCGCGCGGTTGAGTTCCGGCCACGAGAGCGTGACATCAGAGCCCGGTTGCGAGCATTCCACGGTGACGTCCCATTCCTGTCGACTCCCTACGGCACCACGCACGTCACGAGCATAGGAACCCGACTGGTCGCCCCAGTCCGCATGCGCCAGGGAGACTCGCACGGGGCTGTTCACGGCAGGCGGCTTCGGTACGTCCTTACCGGCGTCGAAGCCGTCGGAAGCGCCCGCGGCCACAGCGATCACGTTTGCAGGGTCGTAGCCGCCGGCACCCGAGGCCACGAGCTTCAGGCTCCAGTCGCCGTCGCTCGGCGCCTTTGCCGTGCTGACAGTGTGCCGGTTCGACTGGCTGGAGGACACATTGCTGTTGTAGACGACCAAGGTGGTGGACTTGAGCACGTGCAACCAGTAGCCAGACCACGGCTCCAGGGTTCCGGCCAGTGGATCAGAGGGGAAGTCGTAGTAGACCGTGCTGCCCACGCGCTTCAGCTCGAAGAGCATCCCCTCAGTCACGCCCGCGTCGATTGCGTCGCTCAGGTCCTGCCGCACACCGTTGGTGATGAACTGCACGCCACCCCACGTGACTGCGTCTGGGAAGGGGCAACCGATCATGTTCCAGCCACGGGGCGAGGTGTAACCGTAGGAGAGCTGGATCTCGTACTTGGCCTGGTCAGACAGACTCGTCCCGGCCACGTTCAGCGTCGCATCGCTTCCGAGATTGATGAAGTAGCCCAGCCCGGCCGGCGCGGCGCTTACGACATAGGGAGACTCCACGGTGTCCTGCGGCACGAAGCTCGCATAGGCGTCCTGAGCACCTGTGGGCCCTCCGTAGTAGTGGTACTTGTTGGTAGGTGTCGTATCGGTCGGCAGCCACCGTGCGACCGTCACCTGGTCGGACGGGAGACCGAAGATTGCCGTCGGAAGCTTCTCCGCATCCGCCAGCCCCGCGAAGCTGTAGGGGATGGAGAACATGTGGATGCCAGAGGAGATGGTCGGCGGCGACACCCGGAAGCTGGCCGTTGCCTGATCAGCAGCGTTCCCGGCGAGGTCTGACACAGCCACCGTCACCTGGTGGCTAGTCCGCGACAGAGCGGCCTGGTTCGGCGGTCCCGCTACGTAACGAAGCACGCCGGTCGTGGCGTCGTAGGCGTACCCGGTGACCTGGACACCATCGATCTTGACCACGATAGTCGACGCATCGATCCCAGCACCGACATCCGTAAGAACGGCCATGATGATGGGCGACGTACTCGTGATCGTGTCGCCGTTTCGCGGGGCAGTGATCGAGATCTGCGGCTTGGAGACGTCAGTACCCATCCGCAGGCTGACGCGGCCATAGCCATACGTGTTGTTGGGAAGGGGTTCGGGCTTCGCCGAAGCCGGTGGCACGGCGACCGCCAGCCGGTACAGAGCAGTGACCAACTCATTGCGTGTCCGAGTGTTGTTCTCACTGTATAGCAGCGCCGCAGCCCCTGCCACGTGTGCGGCCGCGAAGGAGGTCCCGTATGCCTGCTGGGCGATCCACTCGCCGCCTTCCATCACCGGGGCCGCAGCAAGGCTCGTACGACAGCCATCGGGGCCCATCAGGTTCGGCTTTAGCACACCATTGAGGGAGGGACCCCGCGAGCTGAAGGGCTCCACGACGTCGCGCCCCGGGTTTGGGAGGGCGTACGCCCCTGCGTCAGCCAGGGTACCGCGCACGGCGCCCACGACGAAGGCGTTCGGGGACTCGGCAGGGATCGGCAGGCTGCTGTCCGGGCGCTGCAGCGTTGCAGGGGATATGTCGTAGTCGGGCAGATAGAGCTGAAACTTGTCGGGGTAGGTGGGGTGGCCAGCGATCCGCACGATCTCCAGCGTGTACGTGCCCGCAGTGGTAACCTGCGCCAAGAGCCGTTCCTTCGGCGCATCACTACCGTTCTGCCCCATGATCGACTGTGCGACAATGTACCCGGTGGCGTCCTTCAGTACCAGATCATAGTCACGGTTCGTTAGCGACCCGGCGGTTTCGTACCAGCTTAGGTCGGCCTCAAAGACTCCGGCGGCCAGGTTGAGCGCGATGCCCTCAACGCCGGAGGAGAACTCGTGAAGCAGGTCGCCATCGACGTCGGTGAAGGTTCCATTCCAGTGCCGCAGCGCGAAGTTGCCGGCTGCTTGTACCCACAACACACCTGCGCTGCAGGCGGCCTCCACGGCGCGCGTGACCGAGTGGGTACCATCGAAGGGCCCATCGATCAGCGTCAGACCCATCACCGCTACAGGGATCCCCTGCGCGATGACATAGTTGATGGCCGACTCGATACTCATCGGAGTGTCGACCGCGATCAGCACAAGGTTAGCGCCCGGCGCCATGTCCTGGACCTGCTCCGCAATCGCAGTTCCGTGGCGATTCGCGTTCGTGGCCCCATCGCTCCGGAAGCTCATCAGCGCGGTCGGATCAGCGACATCGATGTTCACTTCCGTGCTCGTGACGCCCCCGAAGCCCAGGTCGATCACAGCGACCGTGCAACCAGTGCCGTCGATGCCGTTCGCCTGCATGGACGAGGCGTAGGTTATCTGGACGGCTTCGCTTACGGTGTTGCCGAAGCCAGGAGTGAAAGCCTGGCAGGGGATCACCCGCGCCGGCGGCGCTATGGAAACCAGCCCAGGCATCCGTGCGACGGAACACAGTTCCTTCGCCGGCACCGCCGCCTGTGCCCGAGCGCCTGACCGGAACTGGACGCTCGCCCCGCAGGAGGAGAGGTCAGCGCCGGCGCAGGAGGCCGCCGAGTCAAACAGCAACTCAACAACGACTCTGCCGTCTGGAGTTCGAGTGAGATACCTGGCCGCACCGGCGCCCGCAGCAGTGCCTCCCGAGGCACACTCCCGAAGAATACCTCCGAGCTTGCGAGAACAGCCGGTGTCTGTCTGTGCGCCCGCCTCGAACAGACTCGCAGCGCACAGGAGAGCCACAACCAGTCCGGCGACGTGGCAGCGTGCTTTGTCGCTTCGTCGGCCAAGAAGGCTCACGTTCCTGCCTCCTCCTGGAGTCTCGGTCCGCCCATGGGCCTGCAGACTCGCCGGCCTGCGCAGCATGGCCGATCCAGGTAATGCGTTCGTTAATCGCTTCGTGCTGACAACAGCAGCTACCGCCTACACCCTCTACCCACCACACACTCAGCCCATCTTGTCCTACACAACACAAACCTCACGGTACCCGCAACGGCACCAGCTCTCGTCCATAGCGCAGATACCTCTCGACGAAGCTCGCCCAACCCGCGCCAATCCTCGCCCCTGCCCGGGCTGCGTAGCCGTCGATTGTCTCCGTCCCGATTGACGGCATGAAGACCGTGACCCCACCACGCCCGGATCGCGCCCGATCAGTCCCAGTCATCATGGGGATATTTGCCCGCACAGACGCCTCTACGGCAACTCGCAGCTGGCTACACGCCGTCCGTACCGATAGCGACCCGCAGCTGCCCTCAAGCCCGACCGATAGATCCAGGAGATCGCAACTCGCGCCGAGCGTCTCGCTCAGAGCAGACCGCTCCCTCGCCCACTGAACACCCCGCGCCGCCCCGGCGATCTCGCGACCTGCCTCCTCGCCCACCTGATTCACGAGACGCTGCAAATCCCCTACCCCAGCCATGTCGATAACCGAGATGGACCATGGGAAGCCGCCCCTGGGCCCCGACCCGGAGATAGCACCACAGAGCGCCTTGACGACGGCACCAGGGGACCTCTCTCTCCCGCGCTCCAGGCCCGCGATCCCTGATGCGACCTCCCCCCACGGGAAGCCTTCCCCCAGCGCCTCGCCCGGTATCCCAACCAGCACGCGGCAGGTCCCGGCAAGGTCCACCAGGACCTCTAGGGACGCGCTGTAGCAAGCCTCAAGGATCACGACATCTATCTGCTCGCCCTTCAGTGCGCTCTTCAGGTCACAAACACTGCACTCCGCCTGGCCCCCAGGACCGAAAAGCCGGTACTCGCCGCGCCGGAGGTCTCGCCCACTCCGAGGCGGCTCGCCGTGCCCCCGAAGCCACAGAACGGCGTGTCCTCCCTCTCGCGCCCAAGCCGCAGCGGCTCCAACCTGGGCGCTCACTCGTTCCCGGTCGCCCTTCGGCTCCCCCACGAGTTCGATCAGGGACACTCCAGTGTCGCCCGCGCCGGCGACCAGTTCCGACGCCATCCTGTGTGCGGATGGTGCCAGGGCGTCACGCGCATCGACTATCGCAAAGATCGCCCAGCCCCGCCACTCATCATTGGAGACGGCCTCCCCGCTCCCGCCCATCGTCAGGCAGACTGCGACGAGGAGGCCCCGCAGTAGTAGCCTATCGCTTGGAGGCCGGCGTCTCACGCCACCAGCCGGAACGCCCAGCCGGACGATCCGAGGACACAGCGGAAGTGCCCGGAGGTGTCGGCGGGGTCGGCGCGGTGGTGAAGGTGTACGGGCCTGCCAGCAGCCAGCCGCGCTTGTTGATAGAGGAGACATAGGGTGCTGTTTCCCCGCTCTTCTTCGCTCCGACAAACCAGTAGTACGTCGTGCTGGAGGCCAGAGCGGTCGGCAGCCGCCAACTCATGGTACCAGTCGAACTCGTGTTGGTCAGTTCGGGGCTGAGTTTGACGGGAGTACCACTCGCGAGCTGGTTCTTGTAGATCATCACCTGGTAGGTGTCCGCTCCGACTGAGGGCTCCCAAGTGAACATCGTCGTGTTCGCGGTCGGGTCTACGGCGGCGTTGTTGTTCGACGGCAGCTCAAGTGTCGGCGGATAAAAGAAGGTCACGGGACCGGCCGGTTCGCTCTGCTCTCCCAGGGCGTCGGTGGGGTCGATTGTGAAGGTGACGTTGGCGCGAACAGCCGCCTGGCCCGTATTCACACCGGTGGTTGTGGTCGGCAGAATGACGCGCCCGGGGTCCACGACCCTGCGCAGCTTGTAGAAGTAGGACTGCCCGGCGGTAAGCCCGTTGTGGTTGTAGGTGGCGTCGCAGTTGCCGTCCTGCTGGTCGCCGGTCTCGTCGTTGTAGGTGAAATCGAGAGAGAAGTCGATGTTGTAGGTGGTAGCCGGGCTATCCTCGTAGTAACCGAGCTTCTGTCCCTGGACGCCGGAGATCAGGTAGTCGCGGTCATCGGCCATCGCGGGGAAGCCCGCGTAGTCGCCACGGTAGACGAGCCAGCCGAAGGTCTTGGTGTTACCCGGCACCCCACCGACGCTCGCGTTGACGCGTACCCGCGGTTCAGAACCTGGCATCGTCTGCGTCAGGTAGGCGGACACGCCGGGAGCGCTCTGGTTGTCCGAGCCGGTTGCGGTGTTGTAGATACCGACCAGGGCACCGAAGCCGATCGCATACAGCGTGTACGTCTTCATGCGCGACTTTGCGGCGGCCTTCTGAACGGTCTGTGTCGGCCGGTACATGACGTAGACCTTGTCGCCCGTCCGCGGGGCCATGCCGCTGGTCACCGAACACCGCGAGAAGGTGGTGTCAATCTGCTTCGCTTCGACGACACCGATCTTGCGCAAGACGACCTTTTCGGTCGCGGCGTTCCAGATGCCGCGCACTACGAGGAACTCGGTGCCGACCTCGATGCCGTCTTTGAAACCGAGGTTGACCAAGACCTGCCCGGTCTGCTCGACGTTGTCAACGTTGCCGCGCGGCCGACGGGTAGTCTGGATCTTCCGAATGCACTCCTCCGCTGCGCTGCGGAAGGCCTCGTTCATCACAGAGGCCTCGTCGCCCTCCCAGCCGGGGATTGGCTTCGTCGTGTAGTCCGAGGTGGCACCGTCGAGGTACTCCTCGGTCCCCACGTCCAGGAGGCGCAGAGTGATCCGGCAGCGGCATCGACCTGACTTGTCGATGCTCAGGGCCTCGACAACGCCATTGCAGACCTTGGAGACACGCAGGCGCTCGCCCAGTCGCACCATCTGCTCCTCCGAGAGGCCATACAGCGGTGAGGAGGCGTTTGCGGCACCCAGGGCATCCATCTCCCTCTGGGTGTCGGCACGGGGCATGACCACGTATTCCTTGGACGCGTCAAGTGCGAGAGCCGCGGCATCGGTTGCCTTGGTGGCAATCATTTCGCTGTTGCGTCCGGTGTGATCCGCGAAGGGGACGATGGCTACAGCGACGGCCTCGCTGATCCTTTGTGCGTGCGCGGTGCTCATTGGCGCGAGGCCAAGGTAAAGCACCGTAAGCACAGCGATAGAGGTGGCCACGAGAGGCCTCAGCATGGACTGTTGCAAGCGCTGCATGACGGTCGGTTCCCTCCCACGAGGCTTCGACGATTAGCCCGACGCAACGGCCCGGCAGTATAACACACTACTTTTCCTCTTGTAAACCGCGCCCACCTGCCCCCAACGCCCCCGTGGCGGTCTGACTCTCGCCGCTTCCTCGCCCACACGGGCGTCAGCAGCGCGAAGCTTCCGACTAGCGGCCCACCATCACTGGAGCAACCACTTGCGTCCGTTGCCCGTCCTGGGTCCTCGCCGCCAGGCGCACCAGGTACCGGCCGGCGGCGGCACGAGTTCCGGCAGCCGAACGGCCATCCCAGGTTGCGACGTTCGCACCCGCGGTCTGCGCGGCCCCGGAGGTGACCTTTCGGATCGATCGACCGGCGATGTTCAGGATCTCGACTTCGACGTCGGCGTCCTTCGACAGCGTGTAGGCGATCCTGCACTGCCCGCCGCCAACTTGCTGCGTCGAGACGCCCGACAGCGTCAGAGTTTCGCCATCGGCTGCAGCGGTGACGCTGATCTCGAAGGTCCGCGACGTGCCATCGGCCCTGAAGGTGTAGCCGGTGTTGGTGCGCATGTACACCGACTTGCCCGAGGCCAAGTCCTTAAGGACGGGACGGACACTCGCAGGAGCCGATCCGAGATTCGGCCAGCGGACCGTCACATCAGCATCCTGCAAGTTCGTGTCAACCTTCAGCAGCCAGGTGGACTGCGCCGCCGAGGCCGACCGCACGTCAACTGAGTAGTTCCCGCTCTGAGCGTCCCAGCCCTTGTTGACGAAGGCGGCATAGACATAGGGTGCGAAGTCTGGAGCAGGCGGCTTGGCCATGTCGACGCCCTTGTCGTATCCCGCGTGGGCAGTCGCTGCCGCCCCGAAGTGCGTGGAGCTATCCAGGAGTTGACCGGCCGATACCTCCAGGCTGGTGAGCCACCCATCCTTCGGAGTGCTCACTGCCGGGCGCTCGACATTGGCAGCGGACGTGCCCGCCGTCTTCGTCACATGAAGCGTCACGTTGTCCGAGGTCTTCAGCCAGCCCCCTACCCAGGGCGTCAGTACCGAGGCGTTCTGGTACCCGCCAAGGGCGTAGACGAAGAGCCCGCTCTGCAGGAGGCCCGACGACAGGGCTTGCTGAACCGAGTAGGTGACTCCTGCACGGTCCTCGACCGTGATGCCGTAGAAGTCGGTCACTGAGGTGAAGGGATCACCGACAAGGTTCCATCCCGGTCCGAGAGAGATGGGCATCGGGCTCGGTGCGCTCTGCCCCTGGGTCATCAGGTCCACGAGTGAGGTCAGCCGCATCCAATAGCCGCTGCCGAGGCGGAAGCGATCGGCCGGCGCCTGCGGGTAGATTCGGTACCGCTGAGTCGAGGCTTCCCAGGCTGCCATCAGCATGTTTCCCGGGAGCACTCCGAGCAGCGTTGCCGGATCAACGGTGCTGTAGTCGTAGGGAAGCGATACCAACTGCAGCCCAGTCGGGAAGCTATGCAGGCTACTGAGGCCGAAGTTGACGTTCCCCGTAGTCCTCGCGGCGGTCACCGTCACCGTGCGCTGCGTCGGGTTGACCGTGAAGCCGTAGGGAACCGGCTTGACGACCAGCTGTCCCGTGGGAGCGTTGTCGAAGCGGAAGTTGTAGGAACCGCTGCCATCCGACGGCGTGGTTAGCGTTGAGGCGGTCGTCGTCTGTGCAAGGAGCGTGGTCCCGCTGTAGAGCTCAACGGTGATGCCGCCAACAGGAGTCGAGCTACTTGCGGCGAGGATGCGTCCGCTGATCGCGCCGGGCTCCTCGGCCTCGAGCGCGAAGGCGATCGTCACCTGCGTGGCCGAGACCACTGTCACGCTCTGTGCGGCCGGGGTCTTGTAGCCAACGGCGGCAACTGTTGCCGTATAGGTTCCCGGCTGCAGGCTCAGTGTCACCTGGCCCGCGATGTCCGTTCGTCCACTCGCGACGGTCACGCCCTGCGTGGAGGTGAGCTGCACCAGAGCGTTCGCAATGGCTGTTGCGGGCGTCGTGTTCGCGACGGTCACGGTTGCGAGAACCGTGCCATCAGCGGCGCTGAGCTGGAAGTCCTGTGTCGTCACATTCCCAGCCGTGACAGCCACCTGTGCCCAGGCGGTCCCATAGCCAGTCGCTGAGCCGTCAGCGCGAACCAGGTAGTCGCCCTCGGGCAGGCTATCGATCTGGTACTTCCCATCGATGCCGGTAGCGGCCGAGGTACCCGCGGGGGTTCCGAGGGTGGACCAGTCGGGCTCGCCGCCGGCGTAGCCAGTCGGGACTGTCCAAGCCTTCACGACGGTCTGGGCTACGGGATCGCCGGTTGCCAGCGAGGTGATGGTCCCCGCGATAGATCCCGGCCGTGCTCGGGACAAGGTCAGGTCAAGCGTCGCCGGGCTGCCGCCGCCGTGGATGGCGTTGGTGGTTCCGGGGTCGTGGGCGATCTCATACCCGGGCCGAGTTGCATCCAGACTGTAGGTACCGGGAGCGAGGCCCCGCACGACGAAGCTGCCGTCGTCTTCGCAGCGGACCGCAAAGTCGGCCACCCTTGTGCGGTCGCCGACCCGGTGTCCGCCCCGGTACACGAGGACAACCGGGTTGGGGCCGGTGACGGGCTGCATCGCATCCGAGACTGAGAGAACGCGGCCCTGGATGGTGCCTGTGCTGGCCCAGCACAGGAAGTTATGCATGAGGTGGCTGCGGTGGTTCTCGCAGTGCGCCACGTTCGTTGCGGTGTAGATGTTGTGCGAGTGATAGCCGCGATGGATTGACTCGAACCCAAAGGCGAGGTAGACCACCCGCGCGCTGGTCGTCGGGTTCTGGTACCACAGGGCAGCCGTTGGGCCTGCGTAGGAGCCGTACCCGTACATCTTGTGGGTGTTCGTGTCGGCCGCCCAGGCGGGATCGATGTTGATGACGTCCGGCCGATAGGACCAGTCGGAGGCGTCTTCGTAGGTCGGTGTCCGGACATCGGTCCAGGCCCAGTACGACTGCGGAGAGTTGAGATCCAGGGGCGCGTCGGCCTCGGTGTGGCCGCCCCATCCTTCCCAGTGGCTCCCGTTCCACGGGCCGTCTGCGACCAAGTCGCCGCTCTGGCCGTGCACGGTGAAACCGTACGCCGGTGGATTGAGGAAACCGCCAGGGTAGTCGGCCTCGAAGCCAGCGTGCAGGTAGTTGCTCAGGAAGCTATTCGCGGCGGTCCCGTTGAGCGTGAGTGCCCACGCCAAGTCGGGGCCGCTCATGAAGAGGCGGCCGCCCTTGTCCAGGTACCCGCCGAGGTCGGTCTGGACGCTTGCGTCCACGATGGAGCCGTCCGCGACGTAGACGTCACCGGCGTGCGGAGTGGCCCAGATGACGGCCTTGTTGGAGAGCTGCACGAGCCGGGTCGGTAGCGCCGTCCCCGGATTGGTCGTGGCCTCGGTGGGATCCAACTGGTACTCTGCGCTGGGCAGGTAGAAGTTGTAGACGCTCGCCGGAACCGGGCCACGGCAGATGACACGCCACACGTCCACGGCGACCTGGCCGCTGCCCCAGAAACTGTTCGAGTCGCGGATGCTGTCGTAGTCGATCCAGCCCGCGGCCTGCGGCGAGTAACTCGGGTTGCGCAGGTAGTAGCTCTCGGCGTACCACGCGACGTGGTAGTCGTTGTAGCTGGAACTGCGGTTGTAGATGAAGCGCTGGCCCTCGCAGTAGTCGTTCACGAAGAGCACGTTGCCGCTGGGCGCGAAGACCAAGGAGGAGAAGCCATATACGCTATCATAGTTCTCGGAGTTGCCGGTCTTGTCTACCGTGAAGATGTCGATGACCCAGTCGTTGGTAGCGCCGTCCGGCACCGTCCACTTGCAGCTATAGATGCCGTCTCCGGCAACCGTATCACCGTTCGCCGGGTCGCCGTCGTCGTACATCTCTACCTGGGCGACCTGCTGGTACCCGATCTCACGGTACTGATAGCCGTCGAAGTTGGACTCCCACTGGTAGTTGCCGTTCCATAGAAGTCCACCAGAGGGCGAGTACAGCTTCATGTCCGGATTGGTGATCAGCAGCAGAACCTGCTGAACGCCGGAGTCGGCGTCGTAGACCTGCGCATGGATCGTCGCGTCGGCACCAGGCGACACGACGCGAGAGTCCATGGTGACGGGGAACTGCGTGTTACCGGGCAACCCGAGGACGGGCGGCTCAGTGTCGCTGCACAGCGTCGACCAGATGTCGCGCTGCGCCGGGGCCGCGGGCTTGGCGCCGTCGTAGAAGAAGCGCATCGGCTGGCGGGCTGTAACAGCCGACCAGGAGGGGTTGTGCGTGCCGACAACATTCTGCGCATTGGTGTTGGTCACCAGCGTTGCGGCGGTACCGTTGACCTCGCCCACGGCATTCATGCGCCAGATGTTATAGGTTGCCGCCTGGCCCAGGCCCGGGTCACGATCGCTGGCGAAGGCCAACTCGAGGCCGTCCTTGCTCCAAGCCGGTTCGGAGTCGGTCACCGTGGCACTGCCGCCGCCGTCAGTGAGGGCTTCGGGTGCTCCGGGGTTATCAGCGTCAATCCAGTAGACGCGGGTCACGCCGCCGCTCCTGCCCGTGTAGGCCACTGCAGCACCAGTCGGGCTCAGAGTATTCGCGCCCGGCGTCCAGGCGGGATCCGTGTCGTCTTCCGCGGAGGTGGTCAGTTGAACGTAGGCGGTCGGCTGTGCGACGGGCATCCGGTAGATGTCCCAGTTGCCGGCAGCATTGCACTGATAGGCGAGGGAAGTGCCGTCCTGGTTCCAGGTCGGGTGCATCTTGTCGCCGCTCTGGGCGGTCGTGAGCACCCGGATGGTCTGCTGCAGGACGTCGTAGATTGCGATCTCGTAACGGTTGGTGGTCGACTGCTTGGAGGCGAAGGCGATGAGGGCGCCGCTGGGGCTCATGGCCGGCTGGACCTCGTCGCCGTCCAGGCTGGTCAGCCGCCGCTGCTCCGAGCCGTCCGAACGCATCATCCAGATGTTGAAGTTGGCAACGAAGGTCGGATCGGTGGGAAGAGTGGGATCGATGAGGAAGTCGCCGTTGCTATCGACGCCGTTGCTGGCGAAGACGACACAGCTAGTGGCACCTGAGGGCGAGCCGTCGGGATCGCGCTCTACACTGGCGAGCGCAGTGGGCGTGAGGTCGGTATCCGGGTTCGGCCCCGACTGCGCGGTGCTCACACCGGTGCCCAGTGCGCGAATCGGGAGGCGATGCGCCAGATAGGTATGCGACGCCAGGGCACCCATATCTTTGAGCCCGAGGGTTCCGACACGCCCGGGAGCACCGAGGGCGGATACCTGGAGCATCAAGGATAGCCCCAGGAAAGTGGCCAACGCGAGCATCCACAGAGACACCGACGATCGGGCGTGGCCCTTTGGCAACACGATCACTCCCTTGGCGGGTGCTACTCACATACCTAGTTGGTTACTGTGCTCCGTACGCCCGGCCTGGCCTCCCCGCACCCAAGACACCCTGATCTACCATCAAAGGACCGATGAGCACGCACATGATGCCCCGCACACCTGTCAGGGACGACAGGAGCGGCGGCGCGCCAGGCATCGGTCACTTCCATTGATGAGAACCGTAAGCTTAGTTCCCGATTCCGCCCCACTGCTACCACTCGTAGGAATGGGCGGATTATAGCACACGCTTTCAAGCCTTGGCAAGCAAAGAGCACTGTCTCGCGGCTCTAGAGCGGCCCACGGGTCATTTCCCTCTGCCCTGCAGCTTCACCTTCGTCTCACTCAAAGGTTTTGCAAACAATCGGCGAGACCCCCAGGCGGCCCCTGCCTGGCTGTGGAAGGGCCTGCCAGGCCGCGGGTGACAGGTTCCGAAGAGTACCAAAGAAGCGCACGGCGTCCCCTCGTTGAGAGGACGCCGTGCAAGGCCAAAGGAGGATGGGCAGAGGCATAGAGGGCATACCCGTCCAGAGGCGACACCAAACAGCCGGCACGGAGGCCCCTTCAGCCCCGGCAGATGATCCTTGTGCCGGGGACCTGTGGGTCGAAGCCGTCGCGGATCCAGACGTCGATGCCACGGTCGTGGGCATAGATCACGGCCTCTCGCTGAATGACCTGCGGGAAGGGGTCCCAGTTGAGGAGCTGTGTCGCATGGATCGAACTGAGTTTGCGAGCATCTTTGTGTTTGAGCGGATCCTTGTCATACAGGCCATCTACATTTGTGAACATCGTACACTCTGGTTGTCCCAGAGCGTCGGCGATGGCGACGGCAGTGAGATTCGAGCCGCCGCGGCCCAGGACCGACACCTCATCCCGGTGGCTTCGCTCATCCCAGAAGTGGCCCTGGAAGCCCGCAACCACTGGGACCACGCCCGCTCGCAGCAGAGATACCAGGTACTCCTCATCGACGTGGTCAACGAGCGCGTCCACTGCCTGCGGGGTTGTCTCGACGCCTGCCTCGCGCCCCGTCAGTGAGTACGCCGGGCAACCTACAGCCCGCAGGGCCATGGCCAGCGTCGAGTTTGCTCGCAGCTCGCCGGACATGAGCAACCGCGCGAACTCCCGCGGGTCCGGCTCGTCATCCACCGCAGCGGCCAGGTGTTCCAGCTTGTCCGTTGCCCAGTCGAAGGCCGAGACGACCACCACGGGCACGACGCCTTCGTCCCGTAGAGGAAGGATGAAATCACGGCACAACTCACGCAGTCGCTGGGCTCGCGCCAGATTCCGGCGCATGGCAAGGAGACGGTAGATCTCGTTGACCGATTCCTGTCGCCGGCACTCTTCCAGGAGCCGCTCCTCGTGAGGACCGAAACGGTTCGCGCCCTGCAAAGTCAGGCCGCCAAACTTCAGGACGGGCACCCTCTGTGGCATGTTCAGCTCGCCTCCTGCCCGCACGGATAAGTCTACCTCCGTACTTCGACGTCGAGGTCGATGGGCCTACCGAAGACGTCCCGGTTAGGCTCAAGATCGCCTGCAGGTCTTGCGGGCGGGTCGCAGACGGCCCCTGACCACAGACAGCTACCGCGCTGTCGCCGGCCCGTTCGGCACCATGCACAGAAACTCCAGGGTGCCATCCGGAAGGGCGCAGAACTGGTGCCGCTCGTTGGGCTCGACCAGGATGGCCTCATGTGGGCCGATCTCGCGCTCACCCGCATCCGTTACCAACAGTCCTCGACCTCTGAGCACAAACACCTCGTGCTCCCAGGCGTGCCCGTGGAAGGGTGTACGTCCGCCCGGTTCGATGACGAACCGTCGCATGGAGAAGTTGGGGGCACCCCGGGTCTCATCAATCAGCCACTGGATGGTTGCGCCGACTGCGCCCGGCGAACCCACTGGAGTTGCCTCTGCCTGACATGCGTCGACCCTGTACATGGCACGGTACCTCCCTGAACAGGATGTGAGCTTCACAGCAGTCCTGGCTACCGAGTTCACGCGCGTCGGCCCACTTCGGCGGCGTCCCTAGAGCTCCATGCCGTCATAGCCGACGTCGATCCCGTGAGGAGTGAAGAACTCCTCGAGCTGATGGTGGAGCCATCCGCCGTTGTGCGAGAAGTGGTTTACCACGAACCGGCAGTCCCCGGCAAGGGCGCCTCGGGCGGCCAACTCCTTACGCGCATCGAGCACATCCGGCGCGCCAAGATGCCCGCCGCGGTTCTGCTTGGGGCCATAGGTGCAGTCCATGACGACGAGGTCTAGTTCGCGGCCGCTCAGGAAGTCCCAGGTCTGTTCAGACCACCAGCCGGTGTCGTGACCGATCAGGATCCTGCGGTCACCCGTGTCGAAGATGAAGTTCAGCGGACCCGAGGACGGATCGTGCTCGCCCGGTATCGCAGTGAGCGTCACGCCGTCGCACAGTGGGTGATCGCGGTACGGCTCGACCAACTCGAAGGCGAGACGGAACCGGTCGAAGTCCGGTACGGTCTGCTGCAGCGCATCACCGATGGCAGTAGCCCCGTGGACCGTCAGGATGCTCTCCTCCGGCACCAGGGAGAAGCCCGGTCGGCGGAAGCCCAGCTCGGCCGGCGTGAAATGGTCCTGATGGCTGTGAGTGAACACCAGGTCCGTCAGCGTGGACATGTCGAGGCCCTGGGCGATGCTCGCCGCGTAGGTGTCGGGGCCCCAGTCGATCTGAAGGTGGTCGCCGAGCCGGTAGCTCGTGCGATGCCGCAGGTCCTTGCCGCGTCGAAGTCGCGCCTCGCGGCATACGTCACAGGTGCAAAACAGCGCCGGCCATCCCTCGGCGGCCGCGCTTCCCAGAATGATGAGTTTCAAAACCGTCGCTCCTTCTGCTAACATGCTCCCTCGGGAGGACATCCGTTCGCTCCCCGAGGGTTGTACTGTTCGCTTCGGCTCCGCCCTTTTCCTTGCGTCCGAATCGGCCTCGGCCGTGATCCGGTCGGGGCAACAGCCGCACATCGGAGGACTCTGACGTGTCGTCTCCGTCGGTGACGAGACCGGCCCTGCGGCTGGTCCTGGCAGCGGGTTTTCTGTGCTCCCTGACTGCTCTGGGAGGCTGCCGTCGCGCCCCGACAAAGCCGGTCTACCGCAGCACCGCCATCGCCCTGGTTCAGTCCCCGGTGCCGATCGACGAGAACAACCCGGACAGCAAGACGCGGCTGCAGTACTTCAATGTGGTGGCCGATGCGCTGACGCGGGCGGGCGTCACTTACCACGTGCTCAGCGAGCAGGAAGTGGCCCAGGGCGCCCTGGACCGCTTCGCAGTAGCGATCTTCCCCTACGTGTACAGTTGGACGCGCGAGGCCGAGGGTGCCGTTCTACGCTATCTGCGCTCCGGGGGCAAGGTCTTTGCGTGCTACCGTCTTCCCGACAGCCTGGCGAAGGAACTCGGCGTCAAGATCACGGGCGCTCGCTTCGACAGCGGGGATCACTTCGACCGTTGCGTGCTGAGCAGTCCCGGCCTGCCGGGCGCGCCGGAGGTCTTCGTCCAGCATTCCTGGCACGTCACGCTCGTGCGGCCGGACAGCCCCGATGCGCGGGTCCTATACACCTGGCAGGACGCTGACGGCAAGGGCAGCGGCGAGCCCGCGCTGATCCTCTCGCACAACGGCGCGTACATGAGCCATGTGTTCACCAAGACCGATCGCGAGGAGAAGGCCGGCGCCCTGGTTGCACTCCTCGGCTACTTCCTCCCCGGGATCTGGCAGAAGTGTGCGCAACGGGCTGTGATGGATGTGGGGCGCATCGGGACGGCCCGCAACCTGGCGGAACTGCGCACCCTGGTTGCCGAGGCCCAGGAGCAGAAGCGCGCCAAGGGCGCTGACGAGTTCCTCGATGACGTGGAAGACCTGGTGGGCCGCGCCGAGCAGGCTGCGCAACATGCCCGCTATGCGCGCTCGATTCACCTGTCGATGGCAGCACACCGGCTGGCCGTGTACGCCTACGTCAGGACCTTGCCGACCCGCGTCTGCGAGATGCGCGGCGTGTGGATCAGTAACCCGCAGGGCATCAAGAGCTGGGGCTGGGATCGCACGATTCGGCAGGTAAGCCGCATGGGCTTCAACGCCGTCTTTGCCTTCATGGGGTCCGCCGTCGAGGCGGCCTACCCGAGTGTGGGGCTACCCCGTTCGCCGGCGGCGAAGGACAAGGACCGTCTCGCCGAGTGCCTTGAGGCCTGTCAGGAGTACAACGTCGAGTGCCATGTGTGGAAGTACATCTTCTACCCGGGGCGTCTCTCGCCGGAGCTGTACAAGCGCCTGCGCGACGAGCAGCGACTGCAAGTAGACCGCTACGGGAACACGGTGCCCTGGCTGTGTCCCTCCGACCCGCGCAACTTCGAACTGGAGCGCAAGGCCATCGTCGAGATCGCCCGCAACTACGACGTGGCCGGGATCCATCTGGACTACATCCGCTTCCCCAACGTTGACTGCTGCTATTGCCCGCGCTGCAAGCGGCTCTTTGAGGCCGCCCTGGGTCTCCCCTTCCCGCGCTGGCCGCAGCAGTTGTTCAACAGCAACTACTATGGCCAGTACCGGCGCTGGCGACGCGACTTCATCTCGCGCTTCGTGCGCACCGTGCATGCGGAGGTCGAGAAAGTCCGCCCGGACGTGAAGCTGTCGGCGGCGGTCCTGCCCTCGCTGAACGTCGAGGCTGACCGCTGCGGGCAAGAGTGGCAGACCTGGGTGCAGAGCCACTTCCTGAGCTTCGTCTGCCCGATGGACTACGCGCTGGATGTCGACTACTACCGCCGACTCGTGCGAAGCCAGGTACAGCACGTGAACGGTGAGGTGCCGGTGTACGTGGGTCTCGCCTCGTGGCTGGCGCAGGACCTGACCGACCTGGCCGAGCAGATCCGCCTGGCTCACGACCTCGGGGCAGATGGGTACGTACTCTTCCACGGCGAGGACCTGACGCTGGTGAACGACTGGATGCCGGAGCTGCGCAACGGGCCGACCATGATCAACGCTGTCACTCCGCACTCGGGACCGCCCACGGGACTGCGGTTCACGGCCGGGGTGACACCCGGTAGATTCGGATGGGAAGCAGTGCGTGGCAAGCCGGTCACTGTGGCCGCCTGGGTCGCTCGTCGGGCCGGCGTCAGCAGCGCCCGACTGCAACTGCAATACCTCGATGGAACCCTCGCCGAGCAAGGCCCGTGGCTGCGTCTGGATCGTCGCAGGGAAGCCGAGTTCACGCCGCCACCGGGCGAGTATCGTCCGGTGATCGTCGGCCGATTTCGCTCGCGACCCTTTGAGAGTCGAGGGCGTATCTTGCGGGTTCTGGAGCCCGGCGAGAGGTAGTCGGGGCTCGCACGGCGCAGTAACCTGCTGCGCCGTGGCATGAGATGGATAGGTACTGCAACCGTGCGCCTGCACAAGGCCGCGGGAGAAAGGAAGCTGCTTCATGACCGCCACAACACCAAACCTACCGAACCTCTGGGGACGCGGACAGCTCCTGGCGTTCTCGGGTCTTGACGGCCATACCGATCACGACCGGCCCTTCGTGCTGCACACCGGAGCGGCTCTGGGTGAGTTGCTGCTGCGTCTCCCGGCGACCGCAGAGATCAACTTCCAGGGCCTGCCGGCACTCGAGACGAACCTGCTGCTGGGCGACTGCTTCGAGGCCACAGGGCCTGGTGGGAGACTTGCTTTCGCCTTCGCCGACCATCACACGCTTGCCGGAGAGATGCCGCAGGGGGTCACACTGGTGGCTGGTGGTGCTCCTGTCACTTCCGAGCCGGCGATCGTTGCTGCCGGGATGGGCCTGAAGGTCTTCGCCTGCGTCCGAGGGACTCGCTGGTGCCTGCTGGCCGCTGAGGACGAAGCGCAGGTGGCAGGCCGAGTCGACGCTGCCCTGGCGGCAGACCTCGATCGACTGGTGGCCGAGCGCTCGCGGTACGTCCGGGAGTTCCAAGTGCCCGCGGGTCTCGACTCCGGTGACGAGCGCCTGCTGCGCAAGGCGGTCTCCGTGATGAAGGTGAACACGGAAGCGCCCTGTGGGCGGATTGGCCGGCGCTGGACGACTCCGGACCGATGGCCGCACCGTCACATGTGGCTCTGGGACTCGGCCTTCCACGGGATCGGTCTCTCCTACGTTGACCCCGACCTGGGCAAGGAGGCCGTTCTGGCGATGCTCGAGCAGGTACAGCCGGACGGGATGCTCCCGCACATGGTGCTGCCCAAGGACCCGCCTTCGAAGATCACGCAGCCGCCGGTGCTGGCCTGGTCGGTCCTACGCTTGCTTCAGGCGACCGAAGACCACGCCTGGGCGGCCGAGTGCATGCCCTACCTGATGCGCTACCTGGACTGGATGCGGCTGAACCGCGATCGGAACGGGAATGGACTGCCGGAGTGGTTCATTGAGGGGGAGCCGCTCTGTCGCTGTGGGGAGTGCGGCCTGGACAACTCGCCGCGCTTCGATGCCGCAACTTTGCTGGATGCAACGGACTTCTCGAGCCTGCTGGCCTCCGACTATGGGTGCCTGGCGCAGATCGCCCGGCAGGTCGGAAAGCAGGGGATTGCGGAGCCCTGTGAGGCCTACACCGACAGAATCCGGACAGCCGTGAACGAGTTGCTGTGGTCGGAGGCAGCGGGGCTGTACATGGACCGCGACTTCGAGGGTCACCTGTCCGAGGTGAAGGCGGTCACGGGGTTCTTCCCGCTCTTTGCCGGCATCCCCTCAGCCGAGCGTGCCGAGAGGCTGCGCCAGCACCTGCACGATCCACGGACCTTCGCTGCGCCGGTGCCGATCCCCAGCGTCTCGCTGGACTGCGGCCGCTATTCGAAGGACATGTGGCGTGGACCGGCGTGGATCAACACTAACTACGTGGTCTGCTCCGGGCTGCGACGCTATGGCTTCAACGAAGAGGCAGACCGGCTCAAGGAGCAGACCATCGCCGAGGTACGACGCTGGTATGAGACCGAGGGCTGCGTCTTCGAGTACTACGACTCCCTCGGGGTAACCTCACCGAAGGACCTCGACCGCAAGCAGCGGCTCATCAGCGGCAAGGGCATGGCGCCGATCTCGGATTACCACTGGACGGCGGCTCTCACCGCGGCTTGGCTTATGGAGTGACGCCCGCCGGACCGACGTCCTTCCAGTCGATACGGAAGACCCGTACGCTCGGCTGGTAGTTCCCGGTAGCCTGCACGCCCTGCAGCCAACGGTCGCGGTCGATCTCGAAGCAGGCGATCTCGGTCATGTGGAATAGCGGGCTGCGGTCGAGGCCGAGATAGGCGGCGAACTCGAACAGCGCCTGGGCATCTCCCGTCTGCCGACTGGGCAAGGCCAGATACTGGGCACCCCGGTCCTTCAGGTACTGGTCGACCTTGTCGTCAAGCTGGTAGCGGACGAACTCGGTGTCGGTGAGGCCGCCCAGGTCGATGATCGGGTGATTGCCGAAGTAGCGCAGAGCACCGATGTCGTAAGCGCCCACCGGAGCCCCGGGCGGGAGCTCGCGTGCCAGGTACTCGGCGGCTGCGATTCGTGCGTTGCGCATGTGGTCGAGATTCGCCCCATACACGCCGCGCCAGTAGCCCACGTCGGCGACCACGATCAGCGCCACTGCGAGGGCAGCGGCAGTTGCCTTCCACTGCTTGCGCCACGGGACCATCAACCCCAGCCCGACCAGCCACCACAGTAGCAGGTGATTCACGGCCTGGTAGCGGGTGGCGGTGCCTGTGTCCGGCAGCAGGACCAGGTAAGTGAGGTTGTGCAGCAGAGCCCAGACCCAGACGCCGATGGTGCCAAGGACGAGCGGGCTGGTGGGCCGAAGGTCGCTCCCTCCCGGGGCCTGCAAGTCGCGGGAGCGCAGGAACCGCGCCACCTCGCGTGCCCCCCGCACAAGCAAGGGGATGACCACGAAGACGAACAGCGCCAGTCCGAGCACCGACAGCCGCACCGCAACCGCAGCGCCCAGATTCTGCTTGAGCATCAGCGCCGGTCCGGGCATCGCGACCGTCCCGAAGACATAGGCGACCAGGTAGCCCAGCCACAGGAGCACGAACAACGGCTGAGCGGCTCCCGTCCACAGCCCCAGCGCCGGGACCTTCTGTAGGAAGTGCTCGATTGCGTCGCCATGAACGACACGCTTGCCCGCGAAAGTCGTCGGGAGCCAGTGCCCGGTGTTCTGGTGGACGTAGAGCACCCAGGGTGCCGCCACCACCGCTGCGAGGATTGCCGCCGTCAGCCAGCTTCCCCAGCGCACCGAACCACCACGGCGCAGGCGCAGCACCTCAAGCAGCAGCACCGTCGGCGCCAGGACCAGACCCTCGGGTCGGCACCAGAAGGCGAGACCGATCCCCACGCCGACAGCCCACCACGAATCGCGCTGATAGCAGGCCAAAGTCAGCAACCCCAGCGCGAGGAACATCGTCGTCTCCATCCCCGAGAGCGTGAACCAGAGGACGTTGCCGGAGAGCGCAAAGAGCCCGGCGATCAGCACTGCGCCGAGGGGCACGCGATCCGGCTCACTCTCCGGGCGCAGGAACATCGGCCGAGCCAGTGCGCACACACACAGGGTCGCTACGAACAGCGACAAGATGCCCAGCACGTTGGCGCCGATCACGGGGTCGATGCCGAGCTTGATGCCGCCCGCCAGAAGCAGCGGCCACAGAAGGCTGGTGGTTCCAAGGCCCCGGAACTCGCCGGGATTGAACTCCAGCGTCCCGCGAGCGGCGAGACTCTGGGCGTACTGGAAATGGATGTAGGCGTCATCCATGGGGAAATAACGTTGATGACCGGCCAGGAGTATGGCCGGCCCGAGCAGCGAGATTCCCAGCAGGATGAGCCAGGTGGCGCAACGGGGAAACGACAAGGAAGAGGTTTTCAACAGCAAGTCCTTAGTTACTCTGCGGTCGCAGATCGCCCAGGCCGGTTGGGTCGCGACGCCGCTACTCGATGGCCCTTGTCAGGCGGTTTGACGCCGAGTAGCAGACGACCATCACCACCGGCGTGTCGCCCGTGTTGACCGCGTTGTGCTCAGTGTTCGCAGGGATGCGGATCAGGTCTCCGGCCTGCAGCGTCACCACCTGTTCGTTCAGGTAGTGCTCGCAGCGGCCCTCGACCACGTACAGCAGCTCCTCGCAGTTCGGGTGCGAGTGTAGAGCGTTGGCGACCCCGGGGTCAATCCGCACGGCCCCGAAGGTCTGCTCGGCGTCCGGGCAGATCCGGTCGTTCATTAGCCAGGTGATCGATCCCCACGGGAAGGACTCGCGGGGCATGCTGTCCAGACTCGTCACGCAGGGCTTCTCGCCGAACATCCTCCACACCTCGCGCAAGTCTTGAGATCAACCGGACAGCCTGAGAGGGAGCTCAGAACTCCACCCGAAACTCATGCCGTCCCGGACCGGGACTGGCGACCAGGTGAGTGCCCTCGACCTGCATACCCTCGGGCAAGGTCTTGGGTGCTGCCAGACCCAGTGCCGAGAGGTCGACGCGAAGCTGAGCCACGTCGGTCGCCTCGAGAGTCAGGACCGTCGTCTGTGCCCTGGTGTCCCTGGTCAGGACGTCACCGGCGCGGACAAGGATGGCCGTGCAGCGGCCAAATGTCAAGGGTGCGCTCGGTCCGAGCTCCAGCCAGAAGTAGCTTTTGGCCTCGTCGGTCACGAGGTCCAGCCTCTTCGGCGGCACCAGGGATCGCACCTTCGTCGCGGCCCAGTCGAGGCCCTCACTGACCCGTCCCTCATGCCCGGCATCCCAGGAATGGAAGATCACCTGATGGCCTGGAACGTCGCGCAGTCGGTAGTAGCTGCGCCAAGTCTGGTCGGTCCAGATGATCGGATCCTTGTCGCCATGGCCGATGTACAGCGGGACGTTCGCAGCGTTGGTGATCAGCGTTCGAGGCGACCGGCGAGCGTACTCGAAGTCGACCGCCGGACTCGCACCGGGCTCGCCACCACAGACCGCAGCGATATGCGGAGCGTAACTGTTCTTCTGGGCGAACCAGTCGGCCAGGTCCGTCACCGGGCACCAGGCTGTGCAGGCAGCGAAGATATCCGGATACTTCGCGGCCATCATGCAGGTCATGTGGCCGCCGCCGGACTCGCCCACCATATAGATGCGACGGTCGTCGACCGGATAGTGGGCCTTCATGTAGTTGATCGCGTCCAGCACATCGTGCTGGGCCAGGATCGACCCACCGGCCTCCGTCGGCGTGGGGTTCGTGCTCAGGTTCGGCCCACGGAAGTCCGGGCAGACCAGAAGCCAACCACGCCGGGCAGCTTGCCGGCCATAGTCCCCCACTCGCTGCAGGTAGTTGGCCGACCAGGTGTGCAGGCCCACCAGCAAGGGCAGCTTCTCCCCTGCCTTCTCAGGCTCGGGAGCGCCGCAGACGACGGACTGCAGCTTCCCGTCCACGGAGGAGGGGATGCGGACTTCGCTCAGCGTGAGGCTCTCGACGACGGGCAAGTGGGTGCCGGGAACGTCCGCCGTCACGGACACGATGGGGCCCGTAAGTGCAAGGACGGTCAGCGCATGCTGCAGCATCAGCCATCTCCTCGGTACCTGAAGCAAGGGTGCGGAGGCAGCCCGCAAGCCACCTCCGCACCATCGGTCTGTAAGGCTATTGGGTCGGCTTGGCCTCGCGCTTCACGAGCCGAACCCAGTCGATCTGCAGCTCGCAGGGAGCCGCAGCGCAGTCCAGACGCAGTTGGGTGATCATGCCCGTCCACTCCGGGTTGTCGGACAGGTTGACGGTTACCTCATGGAACTGCCCATCGGCCGGGAGATCGAAGGACTTGCTTCGCGTTGCCGACATCCCACCCTTGGCAGCGAAGAACACCTGGCCGCCGGGCAAGGTCGCCTTCGCCCGGAAGGTGACGCCGGAGTACTTCGAGGCGTCCACGAGCAGGGCCGGTGAGCCGATGTAGGGATCCCCACCGGTGGCCTTGACGATGAGGTTTCCATCGCGGACCTCGAGCCCCTCGACGTCGTTCATCCCGATCCAGCCCTGCACTCCCTCGTTGAAGTCCCAGGAGGTCTCGCCAAAGCTCGGCTCCATGACTGTTGCCCGGGTGATGCGGACGGTCCGCGCTGACTGACCATACTGCAGCTTGAGGGTCACGCAGCCGATGTCGGCGCGGTAGGACCAGCCCTCCGGGGTGTCGATCGTGCCGGGGCGCTTGGACAACTCAACGCCATCGACCTCGATCTGCGTCGGCTCGGCAATCGCCATCACGGTCGTGTAGGCGGTGTGGCCGGCATCGTAGCGCAGGCCGAAGCTCAGCACACCCCGATCGAGTTTGGGGTCGGAGATGCGCGGCGCCGAGCTGATGCTGATGCTGATGCGCTTGCCGCTGTCGCGCACGACCTCGGTATCGACGCCCACGGGAGCGCCCAGGATACCGAGGGCATTGGTCATGATCCGTCCGGGGGCGAGCATGCAGCCGACGCATTCGACGTCGCTGATGACTTCCCAGTTGTCGGTGTAGGTGCCGTAGTCTTTTTCGCGCGTGCTCTGCTGGTTCATGCCCGAGATCGTGACCATCTCGGCGAAGTGCTTCCAGGGCATGGACTTGTCCCAGCGGTCGAGCTCAAGCAGAACCCGAGCCCATTCCAGGCCATTCCACTGCACCGGTCGCGCGAACCAGCTTCCGGTGTAGAAGGTGGCGCCGAAGACCGGGATCGAACCGCCGAGCATCAGCGGCCGCTGCTCCGGAGCCTGCCACATGTACACGAAGGGCAGTCCGGTGCGGGCCCAGTAGATTGCATCGTCCAGGTAGCTCTTGTCACCCGTGAGCTGGTAGCCCAGCAGGTAGACTTCGCAGGCATCGGCGGAGGCGAGGATGTCCGGCGTGTGCACCGGCACTTCCCAGACCTGTGACGCACGCGGGATCTTGAACCGGCGCATGAACTTGAGGGTGCGCAGACCGGCGTCCAGGGCCTGTTGATCGCCGGTGCGCAAGGCGTCAGTGAGCAGGCCACGTACATCGCGAGCGCAGATACCGGACTCCGCTGCACCCTCGACACCAAGCACAGCGGTCTTCTCGTTGGGATGGAAGCTGTACTTCCCATCCTCGGGAGCGCCGAGGGCACCGGAGCGGGCCCTCGTGAGAGCACTCGACATCGCCGGCGCGGGATTGCCGAACTCGTGCAGAGCAAAGCCCAGGTCAGACTTGTCGGCCAGTGAGAGACCCTTCTCGGTGAGCTTGTCGGCCCAGGGTCGATCCATCAGCCTCCGGGCGGCAATCACATAACCGTTGAGCGCAACGTCCATGTTGCGACCGGGTGCCCAGCCGATGACCCCCATCCAGCCTTTGGCCTCTTCGTTCCAGAGGATGTCCTCGTAGGCCTTGAGCGACATCGTAAGGGTGTC
The DNA here is from genome assembly GCA_039679385.1 of Armatimonadia bacterium. NCBI lineage: Bacteria > Bacillati > Armatimonadota > Armatimonadia > Armatimonadia bacterium. The sequence goes on from JBDKVB010000121.1 coordinate 47,010, forward strand.
TTCGTAGCTGCGGGCCTTCGGCGGGAGATCAGGCAGCCCGAAGCGTTGGAAGTACAGGTCCATCGACTGCAGGACCTCGCCCTTCGCCAGGGCATACAGGCTGGCGGTCAGTGTCAGCCCCTTGCCTGCCTTCAGCTCGTAAGGGGTCGCGGCCAGCAACTCGTTCGCCTTCATCCAGTCCGGGATCGAGGGCAGGCACAGGCCGAGCAGATGGTTGCCGTGGCCCTCGACGAAGTTCGGCGAGGCGAAGACCGCCGTCGGCTTCTGGTGCTCGCCGTCCCACTTCTGCAGCGGGTTCCACATCAGCCCGGCGATGGCGCCATCCTTCTGGATCGCCATGCTGGGCACGGTGACGGTGTTGGGATGCGGCGCAAACCTGACGTTCTTCGGCGCTGCGATGTCCAGGGTGCTGGAGGACTTCTCGCCGGCCTCCATGTACTCGACGCCCGGGAACAGCGCGAGGTCCTGCTTGTCGCCGAAGCTGCCCTCGCCGACCCACATCCACGGTCCGCGCAGGGCGCTCAGGCTCAGGTCCTTGTCGGTCGCAAGCGCGTAGGTGGCGTCGATCCACGGGTACTCGCCGGAGACCGAGAGGATGACTTCGCTCCGCACCTGTGCCCCGGCAATCTGCGCAGTGCCGGTCAGGCGCAGCGTCGCCTTGCCCTCGCCGACCTCTGCCTTCGCCTCCTGAGCCGGAAGGTCGAGGAGCTTGCCGTCACCCGCAAGGGCTACCGACATCAGCTCCGGCACGACCGCCATGAGCTTCGGCTCTCCGGTACTCAGGGCGTAGAGCCGCCCGGAGAGGTACCCGGACTTGCCCTTCGCCCAGACCAGCATCACCTTGTTGTTTGCGATCCAGGCGCTTGAGGTCGACACCTGGGCATCCGGTTTCTGGGTCGGCTTGACCGCCGCCGCTGGAGGTGCAGCCATGACTTCGACGGTGCCCACATCGGCGCGGCCGTCATTGAGGGTGAAGCTGATTCGTCCCTCGGTGAGCGGCGTGTACTCCCAGGTCACTTCAGTCGTCTCGAAGGGCTTCAGGGACCGCACGGCGCGGCTCGCGCCGCCGATGGAGACTGCTCCCGCAGGGCCGGCGACCTTCACGGTGGCTCCAGTCAGGACCTCGCCGCCGCTGTTGCGCAGCTTGGCCACCAGTCGACTCCGCTGGCCACGGGAAGGCAGCGCCTCCTGGGTCGTGAGGGAGAGCAACTGCAACTGGGCCGGACCCAGGGGACGATCGCTCAGCGTCATCCGGCGGAGAGTGACCTTGGTTCCTACCGGGCCGGACAGTTCCAGAGAAAGGCGCTTGAGGTCGCCGCTGTAGTACTGGCACTCCCGCGGATCCAGGTTGACGCTCTGGGTTCCGGCAGGGATCTTCAGCTCGACCGAGTTGCGGGCCGGGAAGGTGGCCTCCTCCGTCGCGCTCCAACTCAAATGGCCGGTGAGCGGCGCATCGCTGGTGAGCTGCAGGTAGAGGTACTTGAAGTCGGCGGCCTTGAGATCCAGCGCCGAACTGACAAGCTGAGCCCGCTCCGCGGAGAACTGCGTCTGTGCCCCGCCATCGCCCGGGAGCAGCGGGTTGCCGCCCGAGCTGCAGACCCAGCCGGCTACGTCGCGAGAGAAGTCCCAATCGCCGCTCTTCGGGTCATGCTGGGTGATGGGGCCCTGCACGATCCGGAGGTAGTCGATCTCGAAGGTGGCGTCCTCCGGTGGGTCCATCCGCAGGCGAGTGATCTGCCCGTCCCACAGCGGGTACAGGTAGTACACATGCCACTGGTTGTCGGGAAGGCAGGCGAAGGACCGTTCCTTGCCCGCCACAAACCCGGCGTCCGTCCCGGCTGTGGTGTTGGCCCAGAAGAACTCAGCCGACTTGCCCTTGTCGTTCTTCATCCGGATTTCGATGTACTGGAAGCTGTTGCCCTGAATATCGAAGGCATTCTCTCGGGAGGCATGCATGTAGGGGTCGCCGTCGGTAGCCGCGCCCTTGAGACTGCCACCCGTCACCTCGAGTGCGCTGAGGGAGTGAGTCGGCGACCAGCCCTCGGTGTCACCGTCCTTGTTGAACTCCCACTGCTTGAGTATCTGCTGGCCCGAGGCCAGCGAACACGCCAACAGCACGAGCAGACCTGCGACTACCAAACGCCTCATGGGGCACCTCCGACTCGTAGTGGGGCGGTCTTGGCTGTACAGGAGCTTCAGCTTCGCCGTCGAGGCCCGCGCTCTGCGGGTCCCGGGTACGGTCATGTCTCAGAGGCAGGCGGCTACTCGGACTCCTCGGCGCCGGCAGTCTCGACCTCTCCCCGAGGAAGTCGCCAGCCGAAGATGATACTCAGGACGCGAAGGATGATCGTGAGTCCGGCGGACACACAGATGGCGGCGGTGTCTCCGGCGCCGATGCGGAGCACAGCCCAGAAGGCGAGAGCCCCCAGGATACTGGCCGAGGCATAGATCTCCTCGCGCAGCACCACCGGCACGTCACCGGCCAGCAGGTCACGCAGAAGCCCGCCGCCGACGCCGGTCAGGCAGGCCATGGTGACGATGCCGACCAGGCCCGTGTCTGCCTGCTGGGCCTTCATCGCCCCGATAGCGGTGAAGACCCCGAGACCGATGGCATCGAACAGAAGCAGCGGTCGCTCGGTTCGGGCAAAGAGCCGGTACAGCAGGAACACCGCTCCGGCCGTCACCACCGACAGCAGGACGTAGGTGGGGTCTTCGAGCCAGAAGAGGCGGTTGTCCAGCAGCGCATCGCGGATCGTACCGCCACCGATGGCGGTGACCAGCGCCAGCACGGCGATACCGAAAGCATCCAGGCCCTTGCGCACCCCTTTTAGAGCGCCCGATACGGCAAAGGCCGTGGTGCCGAGGTAGTCGAGCAACTGCAAAATCAAGGGCGTCCTCCATCGTGGCCCCGGTGGAACTCAAGCTGCTTCGAGGCCCGTCTTTGCACAGACCCGGGTATAGACGATCGAGAAGGCCAGCAGGAAGGCAAAGGTCAAGGTGGCCATTGCATAGCCGGGACCGTAGTCGCGGTTCCACAGAGCGGTCTTGTATAGATAGGTAACGATGATGTGAGTCTCGTTCGCCGGTCCGCCCTCGGTGAGGGTCCAGATGATCGGGAAGGAGTTGAACACATAGATGGTGTTCAGCAGCACCGCCACCAGGAGCACCGGCTTCAGCAGTGGCAAGGTGATGCGGCGGAAGCGCTGCCAGATCCCGGCGCCGTCGATCACTGCGGCCTCGTACAGGTCCTCGGTGATCGACTGCAGCCCCGCGAGCAGCACAACCGAGGTGAAGGGAATCGAGACCCAGATTCCCACCAGGATCACCATCACCAGGGCCGTCGTCGGGTAAGCCAACCAGGCAGGCTCAGTACCCAGCTTCACCAGCCCCAGGTTCATCAGGATTCCGTTCAGCGGCCCCTGGGTGGGGTGCAGAATCCACTTCCAGATCGCTGCACTGATGACCAGCGAAGTAGCCCAGGGCAGCAGGATGATACCCCGCATAAGCCGCTGTCCGGGCAGCTTCTCGTGGAGCACCAGCGCCACCAGAATCGAGATAGCGATCGTGAAGGCCACGACCGCAAGGGTCCAGATCAGCGTGTGGGGAACGACCCGCCGAAGGAAATGCTCGTCGGTGAGCAGCCAGCGGTAGTTGTCCAGAGTGCCGAAGTGCTGGGGGTTGCCCAGCTTGTCCACCTGGCAGAAGGACGCCACCACGGTCCGGCCGATGGGGTACAGGATCACCCCACCCAGCAGGATCGCGGCAGGTGTGAGACACAGATACGCGAGTATCGCTTCTGACCGCTTCTTCATCGCTGCCACCTTTCCCCGTCGGGCCCGAAGCGACCTGCCCGGCATCGGCCATTGACCCTTCCCTACAGACTCCGATACACTCGGTGTGCCCAAACCGATAGGAAAGGCCCAGGCAAAGCTCATGCAGATACAGTTGCGCTACGGCAAAGATGGTCTTGTGGTCGAAGTGCCTGACGGGAATCTCGCCCACCTCCTGCGGCTGAACCATCTTCCGATCCTCGAAGACGCGCCGGCAGCCACCCGACAGGCTCTCGCCGAACCGATCGACACGCAGCCTCTCGCTGAGCTCGCTCGCGACCGTCGCGACGCCTGCATCGTGGTGTCCGACATCACGCGTCCCGTGCCCAATGGACTGCTGCTGCCGCCGATTCTGGAGGCCCTGGAATCCGCCGGACTGCCACCCGAGCGCACCACCGTGCTGATCGCCACGGGCCTTCATCGGGGCAACACTCCCGAGGAGTTCGCGGTCATGGGTCTTGAGGCGGCCCTTGCCAGGGGTGTTCGCGTCGAGAACCATGAAGCCCGCAACCGCGACCACCACGAGTACCTTGGGCAGACCTCGCTGGACCTTCCGGCCTGGGTTGACCGGCGCTACGTCGAGGCGGACCTGCGGATTCTCACCGGCCTGGTCGAGCCGCATTTGATGGCCGGATACTCCGGCGGTCGCAAGGCCATCTGCCCCGGTCTGTGTGCGGTGGAGACCGTTCTACGCTGGCACAGCCCGCAGATCCTTCAGGCGCCCGAGGCCTGCGCCGGGAATCTGCGCAATAATCAGGTGCACGCCCAGGCGCTGGAGATTGCTCGACTCGCGGGCGGAGCGGACATGATCGTGAACGTGACCCTCGACGAGAAGCGCAACGTCACCGGGGTCTTCGCCGGGGAACTGGAGGCTGCACACCTGGCGGCAATGGAAGTGGCCGAGAGGCAGACCAAGGTGGTGCTGGAGGAGCCGGTCGACATCGTGCTCACCACGGCCGCCGGGTACCCTCTCGACCTGACCTTCTACCAGGGCGTCAAGGGCATGATCGGCGCTGCTCCGATCGTCAAGCAAGGCGGCACGATCCTCATCGCCCAGGAGAACGCCGAGGGCATCGGTGGTCCCGAGTACACGGAGCTCATGCTGGGGATGACCAGCCCTCAGGAGTACCTGCAGCGAGCCTTCCGAGGCGAGGTGTGCTGCATTGACCAATGGCAGGTGCAGATGCAGGAACGGGTGCTACGCAGGGCCGAACTGATGCAGTATTGCACCGGGCTCGACCGCGCCACCCTCGAGAAGCTCTTCGTCAAGCCCGTGTCCAGCGTCGAGGAGGGTCTCAAGGAGGCCCTGGCGCGTCACGGGTCACAGGCCCGCATCGCCGTGATTCCCGAAGGGCCCTATGTTCTGGCCTGCCTGCGTGACGACCCCGTCGGGTCGCGCTCTGTGCGCGAGATGGTGGAAAGCTAGAGACACCATATCGAGTTGGAGGTGCGCAGACGGTGCGCTCCTGGGACGATCTATTTGAGCAAGCTCGTTTTCACTGGCGCGAACCCGACCCCGGGGTCGTGACCTGCGCTTCTCGCTGGAAGGCGGAGGGCCGTCACAAGGTCTATGACCTGGGCTGCGGTGCCGGTCGGCATCTGGCGTACCTGGGTGCCGAGGACTTCGAGGTGTACGGCACCGATGTGGCGCCGAAGGGACTGGCGGCCTGCCGCCGGTATCTGGACGAACTCGGGCTCGAGGCGCGTCTCGTCCAGGCCGACATGATCGCCGCACCCTTCGCCGATGAGTCCTTCGAGGCGGCCATCAGTACCAATGTGTTGAACCACGGCTCGCGAGCGAGGCTGCAACTGGCTGCGAACGAGCTGTTCCGGGTCCTGATGCCGGGGGCGGAGGCCTTCCTGACCGTGCTCAACACCCGTGACTGGCGCCACGGCAACGGTGCGCAGATTGAGCCGGGCTCCTTCGTCCTCGCCGACGGTCCCGAGGCCGGAATCCTGCACCACTTCTTCTCCGAGCCGGACCTGCGCGACTGGCTGAAGGCCTTCGAGATCCTGCACCTTGAGCGCGAACGTGGTGAACTCAAGCTCAGCACTCGCCCCGACGATCGCCCCGTAATCCGCGACGGCTGGGCCGTACTTCTCCGCAAGCCGCGACACCCCAAATCGCCCTGAGGGCGACCGACAGCGCCGGACTGACCTACCGCACCGCCGCCATCAGGGGATTGAGAAGGCAAGCCAGTCGAAGGCGCAGGCGTCTCGGGGCAAGCTCAGCCCGGCCAGTGATAGGAGCGCGACGAGACAGCGCAAGTCGGTCATACCCAGTCCTTCCTCTCAGGCAGCTTCGCCCTCCAGGGACGACGTGGCGAGACCACCTCTTCCCCCTTCTGCCAGTGCGCAAGGAGCTCCGGCAGCTCGTTCGGAGTGCCCTTGAGGCCGATGCTGTCGACCTCCGCGAGCAGCACCTGGTGACCCTCCGGTGCAGGCTCGTGCTCGGCGATGGCAAGGCAGGTCTTTGCCGTGATCCCGCCGGCGGAGAAGGTCCGCCTTGGCAAGCCCACAACAGCCTCAAGGGTGACGTGCTCCAGGAGCCACTCTCGCACGAACCGCCAGCGCGTGTTGGAGAAGATGCCCTCCGGCAGCAGAATCGCGAGGTATCCACCGGGGCGGCACAGGCTCACGAACCGCTCGACGAACAGGACCTCTATTGGTAGGCGACGCAGGCTCTCTGCAGCGCCGACCTTGCCCGCGGTGCGGATTCGGGCCAGTTCGTAACGCTCCAGGATGGTCTGTAGCATACCGGTCTCGGCTTCCTTGAGCCCGGTGCCTGCGTAGGGCGGATTCCCGACGACCCAGTCGAAGGTCCCATCAGGCAAGTCGCTCAGCAGGCCGTCGGCAACCTGCAGATGGACCCGCTGCGTCGGGCCCTGGCCCCATTCGCTCCAGGAGTCAGCCAGCGTGGCGTCCTTGTCCACGCCCCAGACGCCGTCAAGCTCGACAAGACCAAGCTCGAGGGCGCGGCGCAGGAAGATGCCATCTCCGCAGGCAGGATCGACGAGACGCCGGCAGCCACCACCGGAGCGCCACCTCAGCGTCTCAAGGGCGAAGTCGACGACGGTCTGCGGAGTGAAGAACTGCCCCAGATGACGTTGGCGAGACCTCATGCCCGTCGGTTCTCCGCCGTGCACCAGGCTTCCTTCCAGGCTTGTCTGACCTGTTCGGGCGGCAGGTCGTAGGAGGTTCCCGCATCTTGACACTTCTCCCCCGGCAGGACTATCCTTTTGCCCCGAAGCGAGGTGACTCAGGTCGGGGTCGAAAAGAGACCCCGGCGCTCTTTTCATGGCTGATTACTACGAGGCCGAGTTCCTTACCCGGCGACACATCGAAGAGGTCCAACTTTCCGCCCTCCGGGGTGCCATCGACCGTGCCAAACGTGCCCCACATTACGCAGAGGCACTGTGCGGCATCTCCCCCGGTGACATCAAGACCCTCGACGACATCCGCAAGCTCCCCTTCACCACCAAAGACGACCTGCGCCAGGGAATGCCCTACGGGTTCCTTGCGGTCCCCAAGGACGACGTCGTGCGCATGCACTACTCCTCGGGCACCACGGGCGTCGCGACTGCCATCTATCATACGCGGCAGGACCTTCAGTGGTGGGCGGAGTGCGTGGCTCGGGGCATGCGCGGCATCGGCGTGACCGAGTCCGACGTTTTCCAGAACATGATGGGCTACGGCCTCTTCACCGGCGGTCTGGGTCTGCACTACGGCGCTGAGCTGGTCGGCTGCATGACGATTCCTGCCGGCGCCGGCAATACCCAGCGCCAGGTCCATCTGATGCAGAACTTTGGCACGACGGTCGTGCACATCCTCCCCAGCTATGCCATGAAGGTCGTCCACTACTGCGAGGAGCACGGCATCGACCCCGCCAAGGACCTGCAAGTGAAGTACGCCTTCCTCGGCGCCGAGCCGCACACCGAGAACATGCGTCGGCGCATCGAGGAGATGCTGCACTGCAAGGTCTATAACTGCTTCGGTCTCTCCGAGATGTGTGGCCCCGGCGTCGCGCTGGAATGTCCGGAGCAAAACGGCCTGCACCTGCGCGAAGACCACTATCTGGCCGAGATCATCGACCCCGAAACCCTGGAGCCGGTCGCGCCGGGCGAGCAGGGAGAGCTGGTCCTCACCACTCTCAACCGCCAGGCGAACCCCTTGATGCGCTACCGGACCCGCGACATCACCTCCCTCATCGAGGAGCCCTGCGCCTGCGGTCGCGAGCACCGGCGCATCACCCGGATCGTCGGCCGCTCCGACGACATGTTCATCGTTCGCGGCTGCAACATCTACCCGATTCAGGTCGAGCGCATCCTCATGGATGCCGACGAGGTCGGTTCGAACTACCTCATCACCCTGGAGACCGCCGACGATCTGGACCAGATGACCGTCGCGGTGGAGCTGCGGGCCGACGTGTTCTTTGATGACGTGCGCAAGCTCGACAGCATCCGGCAGCGCATCGCCGAGGAGCTCAAGCACGAGACGCTGGTCTCGCCCCGGGTGGAGCTCGTTCAGCCCAACACACTTCCCACCACCGAGGGCAAGGCCGTGCGTGTCGTCGACAAGCGCGAGCGACCCGTCGGCTGAGTTGACCCTCCGTCCCCCAGTTCCCGCCACGCAGCAACTGGGGAGGCGACAAGCACGAAGCATTGCCAGACCGCCGCGGAGACCCCGCGGCGCGTCTGACCAAGAGGAGTACTGTTGATGCCGCAACGTATGGTCCTGTCCGGCAATGAAGCGATTGCGAGGGGAGTCTGGGAGGCTGGAGTCGGCTTCGCCTCCGGGTATCCCGGCACACCCTCTTCTGAGATTCTCCCGGCCCTCAAGTCCCTGGGCGACGCCTATGTTGAGTGGTCGACCAACGAGAAGTGTGCGCTGGAGGCTGCTGCTGGTGCGTCTCTGGCCGGCGCTCGGTGCCTCGTGACCATGAAGCACGTGGGGCTGAACGTCGCCGCCGACCCCTTCTTCACTCTCTCCTACACCGGCGTCAAGGGTGGCCTGGTGCTCATCAGCGCCGACGACCCCGCCATGCACAGCAGCCAGAGTGAGCAGGACAACCGGAACTACGCGCGCGCCGCCAAGGTGCTGATGCTCGAGCCCTCCGACAGTCAGGAATGCTACGACTTCGCGCGGCGGGGCCTGCAGCTCAGCGAAGACTTCGACACGCCGGTGATGCTGCGCACCACCACCCGCATCGCTCACAGTGACGGCATCGTCGAGGTCGGCGAGCGCACGGCTCTCGATCGGCCCTGCGAGCCAACTCTGGACCCGCACAAGTATGTCACGATCCCCGCCTGGGCTCGTGAGCGACGCGTGAAGGTCGAGGAGCGGACGGGAGCACTGCGGGCCTTCGCCGAGGAGACCGACCTCAACCGCATCGAGCCCGGCGATCCCTCCGTGGGCATCATCGCCTCGGGCGCCGCCTACCAGTATGCTCGCGAGGTCATGCCGCAGGCCTCCTTTCTCAAGCTCGGAATGACCTGGCCGCTACCGCCGGAGAAGATCCGCAGCTTTGCCGCCGGCGTAGAGAAGCTGTATGTCGTGGAGGAGCTTGACCTCTTCCTCACGGATCAGGTCAAGGCGCTTGGGATCGCTGTCGAGGACCTTCCCGCGGATCTGCAGATCGGCGAGCTCTCCCCGGAGCGTCTCGCGGCTGCCTTCGGTGACCTGGTCGATCCGGCGCTTGCCGGAAGGGCCTGCCCGGCCGATGCAGACACCGGTGATGCCGCCTGTCTCGTGGGCCTTCCCCCTCGGCCGCCCGTCTTGTGCCCTGGTTGCCCGCACCGCGGCGTGTTCCTGACTTTGCGCAAGCTCAAGGCCTTCGTCACCGGTGACATCGGCTGCTACACCCTCGGTGCCCTGCCGCCGCTCAATAGCCTGCACTCCTGCCTGTGCATGGGAGCAAGCATCGGCGAGGCCCACGGCATTGAGTGCGTGTGCGGCAAGGACGGCAAGACAGTGGCCGTCCTCGGCGACTCGACCTTTGTGCACTCGGGAATCACCGGCCTCGTGAACATCGCCTACAACGGCGGAAGCAGCGTCGTCGTGATCCTGGACAACTCGACCACCGCCATGACCGGCGGGCAGGATCATCCGGGCACCGGCGTGACGCTCAGCGGTCGCCCCGGCCGCAAGCTCGACCTGCCGGCGCTGTGCCGTGCGGTGGGTATCGAGGACGTACAGGTGGTCAATCCGCGCGACCTCAAGGCCACAGAGGAGGCGCTCCGCAAGGCCCTGGCCTCCTCGGAGCCTGCGGTAGTCATCGCGCAGTGCCCCTGTGTCCTGGTCTCACGCAAGCGGGACAAGCCCTACGTAATCGACGAGGACAAGTGCATCCGCTGCGGGTTGTGTGTGCGCATCGGCTGCCCGGCAATCGGTGTGCGAGCAACTGAGGACCCGAAGAAGCCACAGCCCTTCATCGACAGCGACCTGTGTGTCGGCTGTGCGCTCTGTGCCCAGACTTGCCCGAAGGCTGCCATCTCGCAGACCGAGTGAGGACGTGGGCTCAGGCCGTGTCGGCAGCCCAGGACTTCCCGAACCATGAAGAGAGGACGCATTGCTGTGAGTGCGACCCAATCGAACACAATGGCGGCACCCCAGGAGGGTGTCTTGTCGTCTGAAGCACGACCAACCAACGTTCTGCTCACCGGCGTCGGTGGGCAGGGCATCATCACCGCCGGCAAGGTGATGGCCGAGGTCGCTCTGGCCGCAGGCTGGCAGATCAAGAAGAGCGAGATCCACGGGATGAGCCAGCGTGGTGGCTCGGTTGAGAGCCACGTGCGCTTCAGCAAGACCGGCCATGTCTACTCGCCGCTCATTCCCCTGGGCGAGGTGGACCTGGTGATGGCCTTTGAGGCCGTCGAGGGTCTCCGCGCGATTGCCACAGCCCGGCCCGACGCGCTGGTGCTGGTCGACGACCGGCAGATCATCCCGACCTCGGTGACCTCCGGGGCCTTCGAGTACCCGCAGGACACGCTCAAACGGCTCTATGCCAGCGGTCGCCGAGTACACGTGGTCAGCAGCTTTGACCTTGCCTGCGAGGTCGGCGAGCCGCGCGCAGCGAACATCGTGATGTTGGGCGCCGCAAGCCACTTCCTGGACTTTGGCGAGGAGGCCTGGCAGGAGGCGCTTCGGCGTATCGTCCGCCCGAAGGCGCTGGAGATCAACCTGAAGGCCTTCGCGGCGGGAATCGCAGCGGTACAGGGCGAATAGAGTTCAGCATCAGGCGCCTGTCGGGGCCCGTGCTCGCGACAGGGGTGACCGGATCGCATCGGGCTGCGAAGGCGGCACGGTGATGGCTGGTCGCACAGACCCTATGGGGGTGCTACCATGATTTGGGACCCGTACCTCGAGTGCATGGATGTCGAGCAGCGCGCTCAACTGCAGGTTCGGCGTCTCCGCGACACTGTTGCGCGGTTGGCGGTCAACGTTCCGCACTATCGGTCCAAGTTCAAGGAGCTCGGAATCAATGCCGAGGACATAAGGTCCCTGGACGACTTGCGGCGCCTGCCCTTTACCGAGAAGGACGACCTGCGCGACAACTACCCCTATGGGCTGTTTGCCGTACCGATGGAGGAGATCGTGCGCCTGCACGCCTCCTCGGGTACCACCGGCAAGCCGACCGTCGTCGGCTACAGCGCCAGTGACATCGAGACCTGGGCGGAGTGTACCGCGCGAGCCATCGGCTGCGCCGGCGGCAGTCCGCACGACATTCTGCATGTCTCCTACGGCTATGGGCTGTTCACCGGCGGCCTGGGCCTGCACTACGGTGGAGAGCGCATGGGCTGCACCGTTCTGCCGATGTCGGCCGGCAACACCGAGCGGCAACTGATGATGATGGTGGATATGGGCAGCACCATTCTGGCCTGCACGCCCTCCTATGCTCTGACCCTGGCCGATGCGGCGAAGGATCACGGTGTCGGCCCGGATGACCTCAAGCTCAAGAGCGGCATCGTCGGTGCCGAGCCCTGGAGTGAGGGCTCCCGCAATGCCGTGGAGCAACTCCTCGGGCTGTCGGCTCATGACATCTACGGCATCAGCGAAGTCATGGGACCGGGCGTGTCGATGGAGTGCGACGCCAAGAACGGTCTCCACGTCTTCGACGATCACTTCATCCCGGAGATTGTGAACCCGGAAACCGGCGAGCCGGTGCCTGATGGCGAGTATGGCGAACTGGTCTTCACCTGCATCACCAAGCGCTGCCTGCCCTTGATCCGGTACCGCACGCGGGACGTCAGTTGCCTGCAGCACGGCGTCTGCTCCTGCGGACGGACTCACCCGCGCATGGGGCGCATCCGCGGGCGGACCGATGACATGCTCATCATCCGTGGCGTCAACGTCTTCCCGTCGCAGATCGAGCACGTGCTCTTGGGCATCGAGGAAGCTCAGCCGCACTACCAGCTCATCGTGCGCCGGGAGGGACGTCTAGACGTGCTGGAAGTGCAGGTCGAGGTGGCGCCGGAGCTGCTCACTGACACTGTCCGGCGTCTGCAAGAGGTCGAGAACAAGATCGCCCACGCGATCTACACAACCTTGGGCATCAGCGTTGACGTCAAGCTGGTTGAGCCCAAGACCTTAGCACGCAGCGAGGGCAAGGCCAAGCGCGTCCTCGACCTGCGCGAGGGAGTGTGACCCCGGTGACCGACCGTCTCACCAAGCAGGTGTCCGTATTTCTGGAGAACAAGTCGGGACGGCTGGCGGAGGTGTGCCAGACCCTGGGCGCCAACGGCGTTAACATCCGCGCGCTGTGCATCGCAGATACCTCGGACTTCGGGATCCTGCGCATGATCGTTGATCTACCCGAGGCTGCCGTCAGTTGCCTGCGCGACTCCGGGTTCTCTGTCGGCGAAACCCATGTGCTCGCGGTGCAGATCCCAGACGTTCCCGGGGGCCTGGGCGGTGTCCTGAAGCTGATGGGCGAGCCCGAAGTCAACGTCGAGTACATGTACGCCTTCTTCACCACGGTCGAGGGCAATGCCGTGGTCGTCTTCCGCGTGTCCGAGGAGCAGACCCAGTCCGTCATCGACATGCTGACTGCCGGCGGTGTACGGATTCTGCCCGCCGCGGAAGTCTACGCACTCTAGCAGCCCGGGCACCAGTCGGCAGCAGGTCGGAGGTGTTTCCATGCAGCCCTCCAAGAAGGCCATGCCGGGCCCGATCGTGGCCGGCGTGATTGTGTTGCTGGTGGTCATCGGCCTGGTCCTCCATTTCACGCGACCCGGTCCCGAGCCACCAGTCGAAGCCGGCAACCTCGAGGTCATGCCGCCAGAGACGGTTCAGAACGCTGAGCCGGCTGAGGCTGTGACCGAGGGCGAGATCGAAGAGCCCGCCGCCAACGAGGAGAAGCGTCCCGAGAAGGCCTCCGTCGGTCCCAACCTGGAGACCGTCGAGGAGGACATCGTCGCACTGGCCAAGAAGCGCAACCCCACCCTCGTGTATCAGGTGGACGGTCATCGCCGCGACTGGCAGGAGATCACGCTCTACGCCGGGCCGGAAGAGGGAAAGTGGACGAAGCTGGTCCACTACAAGTGGGAGAACGGCAAGTTCGTACACGCCGGCGACGGGCCCTTCCCCGAGGAGAGCAAGTCAGCCGGATCTGCGAGCGAAAAGGCCGAGGCCCCGCTGACCAAGGAGGACTTGGCCGGCGTCCCGCCGGAGATGCGTCCCAGTGAAAACGCCGCCCTGGAAGCGGCCCTGATGGATGTGCCCAACTGGACCGGGAAGGTCGTCTCGCATAGCTCGGACTGGGCCCGGGTGACCGTACGGACCGGCCCGCCGAAGGCGGCACCAGTGTCCGAGGTCCGGTTGCAGTGGGACATCAAGAAGCAGTGCTATGACGTGGTCTCGACCAGGCCGGTGCATGACCAGTAGGCTCCGGCCACAGACCCCAACCCATGCCTCGCAACCTGAGCGCTGCCCCCTCGCGGGGCAGCGCTTACAGCAACCGGGGCTGCTCGCCGGCAGGCCCTTGCTGGTTCAGCAGCTCGCGGAACTGCGCCTCGTTGAGCGTCTTCACGCCCAGTTGCAGGGCCTTGTCGTACTTGGAGCCCGGCTCCGCACCGACCAGCACATAGTCGGTGCTCTTGGACACGCTGGAGGTCACCCGCCCGCCGCGCTTCTGAATCTCCTCCGTCGCCTGTTCGCGCGTGAACCCCTCCAGCGCCCCCGTCAGGACGAACTTCATCCCGGCGAGCGTCCGCTCACCCTCTGCCGGGGCCTGCTCCTCAAAGGTCACCCCTCGGTTGAGGAGCTGCTGCACCACACGCCGATTCCCCTCGTCGGCGAAGAATCGCTGGACGCTCTCGCCGATCTGCGGGCCGATCTCGTGGATGGTCTGCAGCCGCTCCAGCGGCGCGTTCATGATGGCTTCGAGGCTCCCCAGTCCCTCCGCCAGGACTTCGGCCACATGCTCTCCCACATGCAGGATGTTGAGGCCCACCAGGAACCGCGGTAGCGTGGTGTGCTTGCTGCGCTCGATGGCCTCGAGGAGGTTCTGCGCCGACCGGTCGGCCATCCGCTCCAGGACCACCAACTGCTCCTTGCGCAGGTCGTAGATGTCCGGCAGGTGGCGCACCAGCCCCTCCTGCACGAAGATGGCGACCCACTTCTCCCCAAGGCCCTCGATGTCCAGCGCGCCCTTGGAGGCGAAGTGCTCGATGCGACCCTCGATCTGCGCCCGGCAATCCAGCGACGGGCAGCGGGTGATCGGGTCGCCCGCCTCACGTTGCACCGGCGTTCCACAGACCGGGCAGCGATCGGGGAGCCGGAAGGGCGTAACCTCCGGCGGCCGCTCCTCAAGGACCACCTTGACGATCTGCGGGATCACGTCTCCGGCGCGCTGAACGACGACCGTGTCGCCGATCCGCACGTCCTTGCGGTCGATCTCGTCCTGGTTGTGCAGGCTCGCGCGGCTCACGGTCACTCCACCAAGCTGCACCGGCTCCAGCACCGCAACCGGGGTGATCGAGCCAGTGCGGCCGACGCTGGCGAGGATGTCGACGACGACCGTCGTCTCCTGTCGCGGGGCGAACTTGTAGGCGATGGCCCAACGAGGGTCGCGTGAGCGCACGCCCAACTCCTCCCGCAGGGCGAACTCGTTGACCTTGAAGACCGCGCCGTCGATCTCGTAGGGCAGGCTGTCGCGAAGCTCCTCCAGGTGAGCGTGGTACTCCAGGATCTCCTCCACCGAGTGGCAGAGGCGGCACAGGTCGTTCACCGGGAAGCCGTACTGAGCCAGCTTCCCGAGCATCTCCTCCTGCGTCTCGATCTCGATGCCCGCCGTCCGGCCGAGCGCATAGCTCACGAGCGCCAGCGGCCGAGACGCTGTGATCGTCGAGTCAAGCTGGCGCACACTCCCGGCGGCGGCGTTGCGAGGGTTGGCGAAGAGCGCCTCACCGGCCTCCTCCCGCCGCAAGTTCATCTCTTCGAAGCCTGCGAGGGGCATGTACACCTCGCCGCGAACCTCAAGCAGCGAGGGGACCGGCAGCCCGTAAGTCCCGCGCAGGCGTAGCGGCACAGTCTTCACCGTGCGCAGGTTGTCGGTCACGTCCTCGCCAATCGTTCCATCGCCGCGAGTGCCCGCAGCCACCAGAACCCCGTTCTCGTAGACCAGCTCAATGGACAGGCCGTCGAACTTCGGCTCACCCATGTAGGTGACGGCGTCGCCGACCGTCTCCCGCACACTCCGGTCAAAGGCTCGCACCTCCTCCTCTTCGAAGAGGCTCTGCAGGCTCATCATGGGCACTTCGTGCCGGAACTGGGGCAGGTCGGTTCGCGGTGCCGCGCCCACTCGCTGTGTGGGCGAGTCTGCGGTCACCAGCTCGGGGTATTGGCCTTCAAGCTCCTGCAGGCGTCGGAACAGGCGGTCATACTCGGCATCAGAGACGACCGGGGCGTCGAGGACGTAGTAGTTGTAGTTGTGTTCGTTGATCTCATTGCGGAGGCGTTCAGCCTCCTGCCGGATCTCCTCTGTCAGCATCAGCATCACCGGGGAAAGCGATAGGTGGGAAGACCGAGCTTCCAGTCAGGCGCCGGGTCTTGCGACCGGAGCGCAGGGGCAATCTTCGGCGGATGCAAGCCATCGACCTGCCACCCGGCCCGTGAGGCGCGCGGCACAACAGGCTACCACAAAAGGCAGGACCGCCTCCGAGGAGACGGTCCTGCGTTGTCTACCACGTGCCGGCCTGCCGCAAGAGATTGCCCACGGTTCGGCTTCAGGGCCTCCGCGGTGCCGGGGTCTCGTGGCTACTTTGCTCCGCTCTTCGGATGCTTCACGCGTTCAACGAGGCGAACCGCTGTGGCGGTTGCGGCCTTGTCCTTCACTGCCGTCTTGGTCCGGACAACGACCTTCGCGCCGACAACGACAGAAGCCGAAGTGGCGGTCTCACGGTTCTTGAAGTACTTGGTCTTGTCGGTAACCGAGATGGTCAGATCGGTAGCCGGCTTGTCCCCCACAGCCGGGGTAGTAAGAACGAAGGACTTCAGCATGTTGCCGTCCTTCACTACGCTCTTGACGACGCCTGTCAGGGCGGGAAGAGCGGCCCGCTCGCCCCTGCCGGGTTTCCCCGGCGCAGCCACCGCAGCTACAGCCAGAGTCAGCAGGGCAAGAACCACCATGGTGCAAACGACTTTCTTCATCCTACAGGACCTCCGAGGTCCCCTGAAGGGACCCGAATAACCACGGCCACTCAAAGCGGCCTTCCCTAGAGACGCGACCACTCGGAGGCAAGTTCTATACTACCGGCGCTAGCACTTCACTCTTCTCTCGCGCAGCACAAAGCCCTTCGGTCACGTCCGATCAGTCGCCTGTTTCCATCTCGTAGGGCCAGGCGAGCAACCCGCCTTCGAGGATACTCATCCCCTCGAAGCCCTGCCCGGTCAGGATTCGGTAGGCTTCATAGGCGCGCAGACTGCTCTTGCAGTACAGCACCAATGGCCTATCACGGGGCAACTCACCAGACCGCGAACCGAGAGCGCCCAGCGGGATATGCACTGCTCCTGCGAGCCGGCCCGTCGCGAACTCACCCGGAGTCCGGACATCAACCAGCACGAAGTCCTCCCCGGCATCTCGCATCGCCTTCAGATCCACCGCAGGGAGACCCGCCACCGTTCCGTCGAGCTTGTTGCGCACCAGGTTGGCCCCGTGAATCAGAATGTCCAGCGCCTCCGAGAAGGGCGGAGCGTAACCCAGGTCCAGGTCCGCCACCTGATCCACCGTCAGGCCACCCGTGAGAGCGGTCGCAGCGACGTCGATGCGCTTGACTACGTCGCCGGGCCCCACTCCCTGCACTCCCAGCAGACGGCGCGTCTTCCTGTCCGCAAGCAGCCGCAGCACGATCGGCTTTGAGCCCGGGTAGTAATGCGGCTTGTCGCCGCCGCCTACGGTCGCCGAGACGAAGTCAAGCCCGAGCTTCTCGGCCTGGGCAGTCGAGAGACCGGTGCGCCCCACATTCCAGTCGAACACCTTCAGCACCGTCGTGCCGACGATTCCCGCAAAGGATGCCTCGCCACCGACGACCTGTGTCCCCGCGACGCGGCCCTCTTTGTTCGACACCGACCCCATCGGCATGAGCATGGTCTCACCGGTGAGCAGGTTCAGCTTCTCCGTGCAGTCACCCGCGGCGTAGATGTCGGGGTCGGAGGTCTGCATCGTCGCCGAGACCTTGATGCCCCCGGCAGGACCGATCTCCAGCCCTGCGTCGCGGGCCAGCGTCACCTTTGGCCGGACCCCGATGCTCAGCAGGACCAACTGCGCGGGGAGCTCGCCGGCGGAGGTGATGACTCTGGACACCTTGCCCTCTGCGTCGCCCTCCAGCCGCTCCACACGGGTCGAGGTCATCACCGTGACCCCGTGCTCTCGCAACCGCTTCTCAACTAGGCCCGAGAGGTCCGAGTCTAGCATCCCCATCAACTGCGGGAGCATCTCGATCACCGTCACGGCTTTCCCGCACTCGGTGATTGCCTCGGCCATCTCCATCCCGATGAGTCCGCCGCCGATGATGACCACCTGCGGGCAGGCTCCGGTTCCGATCCTTGCACGGACGGCGTCGGCTTCCTCGATGCGCTTGAGCCGCAGCACGTTCTGCAGGTCTGCGCCGAGAATCGGCGGCGCCACGGGCTCGGCACCCGTGGCGAGGACAAGCTTGTCGTAGGGAAGCGACGCGGTCTGGCCGGTGGCCAGATCACGCACCTGCACTTCCTTGCGCTCGCGGTCGATCGCGACGGCTTCTGTTCGCGTGAGGACCTTGACGTGCTTGGACTGGGCAAAGAACGCGGCGTCGCGCACCACACCCAGCGCCGAGGCCATTAGCGCCTTGCGATCCTCCACCACTCCCGACACGTAGTAGGGCAGGCCACAGCCGGCGTAAGAGATGATGTCGCTCTTCTCGATGATGGTGATGTCTGCCTGGGGGTCGAGACGACGGGCACGGGCTGCTGCCTTCGGACCGGCCGCAACACCGCCCACGATCACGATGCGACGGGGCTCAGACATGAGCTACACCTCCGGGTGGTTGGTAGTGCGTCCCGGCGGCTTCGATCCACAGAAGCCCCGGGGGCAGACCGGATCGGAGGTTGCCCCCGGGACACAAGTGCTTGCCCGTCGACCGGCTACAGCCTGCCGGCTCGGCGCGGCTCGAAGACCAACTCCGCCGGGTGCCTGTTGGCCTGGTAGTCCTTCACTCCTGCGGCGCCCATATGCTCCAGGACTCGTTCGAGTTGCCCGGTCTTCTCCGCACGCTCCAGGATCAGCGTCCAGACGCAGGACTGATTGCGGTCGACCTCGCACTTGCCGTCATCATACCCGCCGCAGGGCCCGTGGAGCTGCCCCTTCGGGCACCGCGCCATCGGGCAGATTCCTGCGTAATCGCCGACCACACAGTCGGAGCAGCACACGCAGCGCTCGTAGATCTGGCCCTTGCGGGCGGTGACGGCCGAGAACAGGCTGTCCACGCCCGGATACACGGGCTTGCTCTCCTGGCTCTCGGCCACTGACTGCACCCCGGTGCCGCAGGACAGCACCAGGATCGCCTCGGCTGCCGCCACGGCCTCCTTCTGCTTGCGGAGCAGCCGAGCGGTGTCGAGGATGTTGCAGGTGACGTCCGGGACGGCCGTGCCGGTGACGGTCTTGCCGGCAGCCTCCAGCGCCTGCTTCATCTGTGCGACCTCTGTCTCGCCGCCGGTCTCACACTGGGTCGCACAGTCGCCGCAGCCGACGATGAAGACGCTCTGAGCGTCCTGCAGGTAGCCCAGGATCTCCTCAAGGGGCTTTTTCTTGCTGGCTATCATGGGGAAACACCCGCTTTGTCATGAGGTGTATAATCTGATTATATACTTGTTCCGCGCCGCGCACAAGACCGCGAGTCGAAGCTACTGCAGGACGCCCGCCTGCTGCAGGATCGTCGGCACATGCTTGTCCCAGCCGAGGGGCATCATGTGGACGCCCTGACACATCGGCTTGAGCTCGCTCACCAGCTTCGCGCTCATCGCGATGCTCTTGGCGACCCGAGTTTCCTTGTCGGCCAGCTCCTCCATCATCCACTGCGGCACGGTGACGCCGGCGACGTTCTCGTTCATGTACCGGGCCATCATCGGGCTCTTGAGGACGACGATCCCGGCGAGGATAGGGATCGGCACCTCGCCCAGCTTGGTCATGAACTCCTCGAACTTGCCGGGCTCGTAGACCGCCTGGGTCTGGCAGAACTCCGCGCCGGCCTCGATCTTCTTGAGAAGCTTGTAGATCTGCGGCTCGACCGGCACAGCTCCCGGGTTCACGACGCAGCCCAGGCAGAAGTCGGGCGGATCGCCGTCGAGGGTCTCCCCGTCGATGAACTGCCCCGGGTTCTTGCGGTCCGGGTAGAAGGCCATGTCCTTGCCGGTGGTGAGACGCTTCGCAGCCCTGAGCAGGCTGACGGAATCCAGGTCAAAGACGGGCTTGGCCTGCGGATGGTCGCCGAGGGTCGTATAGTCGCCGGTCAGGCACAGCACGTCGGTGATGCCCAGGGCGCAGGCGCTGAGCAACTCGGACTGCAGAGACAGCCGGTTGCGGTCGCGGCAGGTTACCTGCAGCACCGGCGGCAGCCCGGCCTCCTTCAGCTTCAGGCAGCCGACCAGAGAGCCGGCGCGCATCACGGAGGACTGGATGTCCGTCACGTTTACTCCGGCGACGAGACCGCGGTAGTGCTCAGCCTCCTCGACCATGTGCTCCAGGTGGCAGCCCTTCGGCGGCGCTACCTCCCCGGTGATGATGAACCGGCCGGACGCAATTGCTTCCCGCATTGCCACGGGTGGGTTCCTCCTTGCTTCGGGGCCTTCGTGCGTCCCCTTCAGTTGCCGGATAGCAGGCTTCAGGTCTTGTCCAGGACCCGGACGGTCCTTCATCGAGGCCCGTATTTAGCCAGTTCCCCCGGGCCACTGCGATACCTTCTCGGGCCCGGTTCTTGTGGCGACAGATACTTCGACCGCCCGGAGAACAGGTCCTCAGGAATCTGTGTTACTATACCCGTGAGGGGGTCTCGAGTCGACGTCTTGACGGCTTGCAGTACCGACCGATGCCGACCCAGATAGAGGGGAGTTCACGAAGTCACATGAAGAACTTGACGGACATCACAGCCAGGCTCATTGCCAACATCGAGACGGTCATTGTGGGGAAACGTTCCGCTGTGGAGCTTTCTGTAGCGACCTTGCTCTCCGGCGGGCACATGCTGATCGAGGACATTCCCGGTGTCGGCAAGACCATGTTGGCCAGGGCTCTGGCGAAGTCCGTCGGAGGTTCCTTCCGCCGCATCCAGTTCACCCCGGACCTGCTGCCCTCAGACATCACCGGCGTGTCGGTCTACCATCAGGATACCACGAAGTTCGAGTTCCGCCCCGGACCGATCTTCGCCAATGTGGTGCTGGCGGATGAGATCAACCGGGCGACACCGAAGTCCCAGGCCGCCTTGCTCGAGGCGATGGAGGAGTTCCAGGTAACCGCCGACGGTGAGACGCGGCCCCTGCCCGACCCCTTCTTCGTCATTGCTACAGAGAACCCCATCGAGTACGAGGGGACCTACTCCCTGCCCGAGGCACAACTGGACCGCTTCATGGCTCGCGTGAGTCTCGGCTACCCCAACCACGAGGACGAGGTTGCCGTGCTCACCCGCCAGATGATCGAGCACCCCATCGTCCGTGTAGTGCCGGTCGTGTCCCCCGAGGAGGTCAACGGTCTGCAGCGGGCGGTACGGGAGATTCACGTGGAGGAGTCGCTGAAGGACTACATGGTGGACATCGTCGGTGAGACCCGCGTTCATCCCGACGTGGAGCTTGGTGCCAGTCCCCGAGGGTCTCTTGCCCTGCTGCGAATGGCGCAGGCAACCGCCGCAATCAAGGGCCGCACCTACATCACTCCCGACGACATCAAGGATGTGGCGGTCCCCGGCCTGGCGCATCGTGTCATCATCCGCCCCGATCGACGCATCCAGGGAGTGACCGCAGAGCAGGTCGTGCGGGAGGTTCTCGACACCGTCAGCGTCCCGGTGGGAGGTCCGGTCAAGTGACCATCGGTAGACGGCAAGCACTGCTCTGGGGACCCCTCTTCATCTTCCTGGTTGCCTTCATCCTGCACATCAACCAGATGTTCATCATGTTTGCGGCCCTGGGACTGTTGGGGCCGATCTCCTACCTCCTCGGCCGACGGAAGCTGGGAGGCATCGAGGTCGCGCGCCACGCGAAGTCGGTGATGACCGCCGGCGAGCTCGGTCAAGTGACCTTGAAGGTCCGCAACGAGGGACAGACGCGGCAGTTCTACATGACCGTGCGCGATAGTCTCCCCGAGGGGCTGGAGAGCCCGGACGCCGGCGAAGTGCTGGTGGCAGACCTGGCTCCCGGCGGCGAGCAGCGCCTGCAGTACTCGCTCCATGCCCGGCGTCGCGGCGTGTATCAGGTCGGCCCGACGGTCCTCGAAGGCTGGGACTTCCTGGGTCTGTACCGCTTCAGTCGCACCGTCGGTCGGCAGGTGGAGCTGCTAGTGTACCCTCGTCCGCTGCCCGTCCCTAATCTGTGGCGGAGCTCCTTGCACGGCCGCACACCGAACAAGCCCCGGAAGCGTATCGTGGGACCCAGCAGTGAGTTGCACGGCGTGCGCGACTACGTGCCCGGAGACGACCTGCGGCGCGTGGCCTGGAAGGTCTCGGCTCGCAGGGGCAAGTTGGCCGTCATCGAGACCGAGCAGACCGAGGCGACGGAGGCCGTCGTAATCGTAGACCTGGCGGCCGCTACCCATCGAGGCCAGGGAGACCGCAGTACAGTCGAGTATGCGGCGACGCTGGCAGCCTCCGTTACTGCGGAGGCGCTGGGCCGAGGCTGCAACCTGGGGCTCATCGCGCACGGTTCCGAGGACTGGTCGGTTCTGGTGTCGTCGAACCCGCGCCAGCAACTGGCGATTCTCGAAGCCCTGGCGCGAATCCGCCCGGACGGCACCATGAGCATCAGTGAGGCCCTTCATCTCCACGAGGCGGAGCTTCCTCCGGGCTGCAGCATGATCGTGATCTCGGCCGGAACCAGCCCCGAGCACGTTGCGGTGGCCGGGAGACTGCGCGCCCTTCAGCATCCGGTTACGTGGTTGGCCCTGGCGCCTCACACCTTCGCCTCGGCGCCCCGGGACGCTCGCATGCACTTCGCGGAGCACGTGGCGCTCCTGACGTCGCAAGGCACCCGTGTGGTGCAGGTCACAGGGGACAATCCAGTTGAGACCAGTCTGTGGAGAGGAGGAGCGGGCCGCTATGCGCAGACGACAGGATAGAGCACGGGCACGCCGCAGACCCACTGAGGCACTCGTCGACCGTCGCGAGCGGCTGGCCCAGTCCGCCCCTCTCCTGCTGGGCCTTCTGGTGGCAGTCAATGCTGCTGCCGCTGCCATCACCGTGACGACTAGCGAGCCGACTTACGAGTTCCTCCTCCATGTCTTCGTGTCGGCCGGGATCGCATGCAGCTTTCTGGGCCTTGCTCTGCGGGTCAACCCGAGCGTGCTGGGCACGGCGATGATGGTCCTCTCCTTCCTCAGCTTCGCCTTCCGCCACCAGCCAGACCTTCCGCTCCCACACTGGATGTTCCCGCCGGAGGTCGCCACCGATGACGAGATCGGCCTCGCAGCTCTCGTCGCCTGGTTTATGGCCGGCTTCGCCTTCATGCAGCACAGCCGAGAGAACCTGATCTTCGTCTTCGCCACCGGCCTCGCCACCATCGGCCTCATGGCGACCCGCAACCTCAACCCCGAGTTGCTCGTGTGCTTCTGCGTCTTCCTGCTCGCCTCGATCTTCGCCTGGGGCTACAGTCACTTCCTGCAGTCCGTCGCACGGCTGGGCCGTCGGATGGACTGGTCGGAGTGGGCGCAGGCGCATCTTTCGGGTGCGGTGCTGCTCTTTGTTCTGGCAGGTGCCGGCGGGGCCCTGATCGGCAACGGCCTGTATTACGCAACTCCCCGCATCTTCGCCGGAGCCGGTTTCCAGCAGCGGGTCGTGAACTGGACCGGGGCCCAGGTGGGCGGCTACTTCATGTTCACCAACTCCTTCGGTGTGGGCGCGGGCCCAATCCGACTGTCCCCCGAGCCTGTGCTGAAGGTGCGCGCCGAGCAGCCCACTCTTCTGCGCGGCCGCGTTTACGACGTCTACGACGACCACGGCTGGTCACGCGCCGATACCCGCTCAATGATCGCTCACTTCGAGGGGGAGCGGACCTACGACCTGCAGACGCTCAAGCGCCGCGTCTCTCCCGACGACGCCTATCTTGACAGCCCGGACAGGCAATCGCCGCCTCCACAGCAACCAGTCGTGAGGCCTGTCGCCGCTGCTCGGGCGAAAGCAGGGCCCCAGATTCAGCAGGAGATCGAGTTGCTATCGAGCCCGACGGCAAGCCTGTTCGGCGCACCGATGCCCGTCCAGCTCAAGTTCGGTCCCAAGATCGGGTTGCTGGACGTGGCACGACCCTCGGGTGTCACAGTAGACTCCTATGGAGGCATGCTCTCGGGGACCGTCCTGCCGCCGGGTCAGCGCTACACGGTCTGGTCCGAAGTCCCTGAGACGCGGCCCGAGGTACTGCGTCAGGTGAAGGAGGGTGACTACGACCTCACCTTCCGCGAGCAGTACATCACCCAGACCGGGCTCGAGGCTGCGCGGAGGCTGCGCCCGGTGGTTGCGCAGATCACGAAGGGCCTGGTGACACCCTACGATCGGGCAGCGGCCATCGCCCGCTACCTGGAGACCAACTGCACCTACACGCTCGAGGCCCCGGGTACTCCGCAGGGCCAGGACGCCGTCTCCAACTTCGTACTCGTCAGTAAGCGCGGTGCCTGCGACCTCTTCGCCAGCGCGATGACGATCCTGTGCCGGCTGGACGGTCTTCCCGCCCGCGTAGCGACCGGGTTCAACCGTGGCGAGTACGACCCGGCCGAGCAGGCCTACATCGTGCGCGGTCTCGATGCCCATGCCTGGTCGGAGGTCTACTTCCCGGGCTATGGCTGGGTGCCTTTCGATCTCGCGGCAGATCGGGCCGAGGGTGACATGACGCTGGCCGACTTGCTCCGGTCCGGGAACTGGGGAGGCCTGCTGGTGGCGGTCGCGAAGCTCGGGCTCTGGGGCCTGCTGGCAGTAGTCGGGCTGTACATGGTCGCGTCCGCACTGGTCGACCCGCGACGGATGCTGAGATCGGCCCTGCGCCGGTGGACCCTCAGGCAGAATCCGGCCCTGCTCCTCGGCAGTGACTATGAGCGCCTGGCGCGTGCCCTGGCGCGTCGAGCGAGACTGCGCTTCCGGCGTTCCTGGACGCCCCGCGACTTCCTCCAGGCAGTCACCGACACGGGCTGGATGGTTGGCCGAGAGGACCTGGCCCGTCGGCTGGAGGTGGCCACCGGCGAGTTCTACGACCTGCGCTATGGACCGACGCCGCCCACGGAGCAGGTCAGCGCCCTGCGACGCAAGCTCCTCAGCCTCCGCCGCCAACTACGGAAGGCCAGGGTCCGGACCAGGTAGCACGCGGCATCACCGTGGCCCTGTAACAACAAAGGAGCCCTCCCCCATCGTGGCGGGAGGGCTCATCGATGCATGCCTCACAAGACCCGGGTAGGGGTCTGCAAGCAATCTCGCGGCGGCCTGTGCGCTAGCTCGAGAATCCGATGTAGCCGGGCCGGATATTGATGACCTTCACCTTCGGCTGCAGCGGAACGTCGCGCAGGTCGATGATCGGGTTCATCTTGGCCAGGAACTGGTTGACGATCCCCACCGGAATGCCCAGCACACCGACGCTGGCCTTCGTGGGCTTGAACCAGATCTCGTAGCCCTTGCGGACTTCCAGCGTCCCAGTGAGCTTGACGTTGAACTGGTACCTGCCGGTGAAAGCGACCTGGTTGGTGCCGAAGTCGGCGCGCAGGTCCTTGATCGGGGTCTTCTTGAGCGCGAGCAGCTTGTTGACATCGGTCTCCAGCAGCTTCACGTGGCAGGTGTCCAGGTGCTGCGACTGGACGGTGACGTCGTTGTGCTTGAGTAGACCCGCGAGGTCGATGTCGACGTTGCTGGACTCGATGCGGAACTCAACAATGCGGATGTGCTTGCGCTTTTGCTCGGCGGCGTCGGCGGCTACGAAGATCTTTGCGAACTCACCTTTGTCGGTGCGAGCCTGGCTGTCGTAGGGCACGACGGTAACGCGAAGGTTGCTGACGGACCAGTCCTTCGTGATCTTGGCGCGCAGCTTGTTCTCTACGTCCTGCGCCGTCACCGCATAGGCGCTGGTGGCGGCAAGAGCGGCCAGCAATCCGACAAGGAGCGGAAGCCAAAGCCTGTAACGGATGTGCATCAGGAATCACCTGCCGGGGAGGGTTGCCGATAGTCTGGATGGGGACCCTGTACTATAGACGGATGTGCGAGCCAAGGGTTTGCCCCTTTCCTCCTAGTAACGGTCTACCGCAAGCGAAGTTCCGAACCGTGCGTGCCCGGCCTTCGTCTGCGTTCAACAGTGACCTCGGAGCCTGGGCGCACAACGTCCGGGAAGGTTCGAGCAGGAGCCTGTGGTATAATCGCCTTGCAGGGCTGCCCTCGCAGGCGTTCGGGTGTCGAATCCGGGCGATTCCGGGGGCTCACACAGCCTTGAGCCCTGCAATCCTGAGGCCAGAGGTCACGCTCTGTGGGATCCATCATACCTGCCATCCTGTGCACCCTCGCCGCCCTGTGGCTTGCCGGCGCAAGCTTCAGGAGGATCTTCGTGGCCCAGGCGCGCTGGGATGAGAGCGGCTCACCGGTCCCCGTTGTCATCCGCTGGCTGTGGATGGTCACTGTGGCGTGCTGTGCGTTGACCTGCCTGACCTTCGCGACCTTCGCCATCTACCAGCTCGCTTCGCGCTGGTTGGCGGGAGCTCTTGAGGCGAGCCTGTCCTCGCGCTGGGCGCTCTACACCAGTCTCACAGCCTATGGCCTGGCCTGGATGCAAGGACGAGCGGTCATCAAGTGGCCGCATCGACGCCCGCGCGGTCCGAAGCTGCTACCACCCGCAGGGGGGACGATGAGAGAAGGCGACGGAGAATGAAACGCGCCCTGGCGCGTATGATTGCAGCAGTCGCTCTCGTGCTGGTCGTCGGCGCGGTCCTGTTCGTACGTCTGCGAGGTGAGGCGCCGAAGGCCCCTGAGCTTCCGCACCCTGTCTTCGCCTCTCTTCGCGGACACCCGCCTGCACCCCGTGAGCTTCCTCCTGCAGAGGTGCTACGTTTCCATGACGCCATGTGGGAGGCTATCTCTGAGTACCTCGGCCGCAGCTCCAAGGGCGATGAAGACGAAGAGGCACGCGAGGAATTGGTGGCCAGGGTGAAGAAGGCCAAGGAGACGGTCCTCACCGAGGCGACCCGGCACTATGAGGGCTCCGAGCGCTATCGCGAGGGCTGGCGCGAGCAACTCGACGAAGAAGAAGACAAAGTCTGGGACAAGGCCGACCTCATGGGCGTCCACGACCAAGGCGCCAAGGACAGTCGTTAGCCCGACCCCTCTGAACGGAATCGGCATGTTCATCCACGCAGACCTGCACGTACACATTGGCAAGAGCAGTAGCGGCCGAGCGGTGAAGATCACCGCGGCCCATGACCTCACCTTCGAAAACATCGCCCTCGAGTGCGCCGACCGCAAGGGAATAGGCCTCGTGGGCGTGGTTGACTGTGCTTCCCCACCCGTGATCGCCGACATCGACGCACTGGTCGATTCTGGTGAGATGGTCCCACTGCCCGGCGGTGGTCTGCGCTACCGTGACCAGGTCACGGTGATCCTCGGTGCGGAGTTCGAGACCCACGAGCCCCAGGGCGGGATGTCGCACCATGTGAGCTACTTCCCCGACCTCGCCTGCCTGAAGGACTTCTCCGAGACCATCGGCCACTATGTGACGAACCGCGAGCTGTCGAGCCAGGCCTGCGGGCTGCCCGCACGAATCCTGTACCGCCTGTGCGCCGACTGCGGCGGGACCTTCGTCCCCGCTCACTGCTTCACTCCGCACAAGAGCGTGTACGGCTCAGCCTCTCGCCGAGCCGCAGAGCTCTTCGGCGATGCGTGGGACAAGATCTCGGCCATCGAGCTGGGGCTGAGCGCCGACAGTGACCTGGCCGACCACATCACGGAGCTGTCTGACCGCACCTTCCTGACCAATTCCGACGCCCATTCCCTTCCCCGCATCGGCCGCGAGTACAACCTCCTGGAGGTCGAGGCCGGCACCTTTGACGAACTACTCAGGGCGCTCCGACGGGAAGGCGGCAGGAGGGTATTGGCGAACTTCGGCCTCGACCCGCGCCTGGGCAAGTACCATCGGACCTTCTGCGAGGATTGCCAGTGGATCGCCCGCGGTGCGCCGCCCGCGATGCAGTGCGAGCAGTGCGGGAGCCGGCACGTCACCAAGGGTGTGCTGGATCGCATACTTGAGATCGCCGACACACCGGAGCCGCAACGACCTGAGCACCGACCGCACTACCAGTACCAGGTTCCGCTGCAGTTCGTGCCGGGCGTCGGCTCCGTGACCTACAACCGGCTCATCAACCGCTTCGGCAGCGAGATGGCCGTCCTGCATGACGCGGAGGAGAGGGAGATCGGGGAGACTGTGGGGTCTCGCGTCGCCGCGCTGATCGTCCAGGCTCGGCAAGGCACCTTGCCCCTGCAGGCTGGTGGAGGAGGTCGTTACGGCAAGGCGGTGCCCAACGAGAAGGGCTCGATCCGCCTGCCGGGGCTGTAGCAGAACCACATGTCTCGCCGGAGAGCATCTCACACCGGGTACTTCTACGCCTTGTACTGGATACCACTCCATGCGGCCTGAAGTAGAGATCCTGCAGCGAGCCTTCGAGGAGCAGCAACAACGCCGCGCACGGCGGAATCGCTACCGCCGACTGCGGAATGTACTGCTGTTCTTCCTTGGTGCCGCGATTTCCGGCGGCCTGTGCTATTTCACCGCCTGTGGCGCCTACAAGATGGGCTCTGAGGCCATGCGTCCGACCCTGGAGCCCGGTGACCGCGTCCTGGTGGCGACCTTCCTGCGGGGAACGATGCCCGATCGCGGAGACCTCGTGCTGTTCCGCTCGCCGGTTCCCGAGGAGACGCGTCTGTCCGTCAAGCGTGTCGTCGCGGTACCGGGGGACACGGTGGAGGTCAAGCAGGGCCGCCTGTGGCGCAACGGAGGGGTCGCCGAAGAGCCCTTCCTCCGCGAGCCCATGGCCTACGACTGGGGACCGGTGACCTGCGAGGGCGGGCACGTGTTGGTCCTGGGCGACAACCGGAACCAGGGGATGGACAGCCACAACTGGAGCATGCCCGGGCCGAAGGGCACACCGGTCGCCGCGCCGCAACTACCGGTTCAGTACCTTGAGGGCAAGGCCTTCGCGATCGTGTATCCTCCCCTGCGCATGACCTTCTTCCGCTCCACCCACTGACGCCTCACTATCCCGCAAACACGAAGCCCGGCTCAGGAGCATCTCCCAGGCCGGGCTTTGGCGCTCTTGCGGACCAGTCTACAGGTACGCCAGCTCACGGAAGCCGGGGACCGTGTGGCAGGTGATCAGGTTGCCGTCGTGGGCACTCTTGGCCCGCGCATCGCCCGAGCGCGACAGCACGTGCAGGTCGTCGCCGTCGATGCACATCGAGGCATAGTGCCGCGACTGCTTCCAACCGGGCCCCACCGCTACCAGACCAGCGAAGCACCAATCCACGCAGTTGCGTGAGAAGTGCAGCGCCAGCCGGTGGCGCTCGTTGTTGGGCAGGTCGAAGCGCTCCGCCGGCATGAGCTCCGGCTTGATCATCGAGTCCGTCGCCTGCGAGGAGAGCAGCCAGAACAGCTTCGTCTGCTCGTCCCACAGGATATGGAAGCGCATCTGGCCGCCGGGCATCGGCACGTAGAGCATGGTCTGTCCCGAGGGCGCCTGCTCCAGGGTCGTGGCCATCGTGCCGTCCTCAGCCTCCACCACCTTGGCCATCGCTGCCAGACCTGTTCCCGCTGTATGGGCACGCATGAAGAGGTGGAAGGTGCGGCCCTTCGGGTCATGCCAGATATGCGAGGGGTCGCTGAACTGCACCACGTTGGTCTCCAGCCATCCGATTGGCTGTGCCACTCGACGGCCGACTCCCTGCGCGTCGCGGTAGATTGGGCCGGGGTTGTAGAAGGGCACGCCGATCATGTGGGGCTCGCCCGATTGCTTGATTGCCTCGCGGAAGCTCAGGCGGCTGGCGAAGGTCCAGGAACCCTTGTTGGTCAGGTCGTCGTCGACCTTCGCCGCCATCAGCACCGGCGCCAGCACCGACACGCCCCAGCCCTTGAAGGTGCGGTCGGTGTTGTTCTCCATGACCAGGTAGACCTTGCCGTTCGCATACCAGACGTTGCAGGCCGACTGGTGCCAGCCTTCGCCCTCGGTCAGCTTAGCGGCCTGCGACCAGGTGTTACCCCCGTCATCGGAGCGCATGATCATGAGGTCGCCGACGTGGCCAAGCACGTAGAGGCTCTTGCCCGCCGTGAAGGGCCGAGCATGGAGCATCGGCATCAGAGACCGCTGCTGCCAGGTCTTCCCGTGGTCATCGCTGGAGAAGATCATGCCTCGCAGGAGGGTCTTGCCCTGCATTGCCCCCGGCAGCTTGGCGACTCCATCGCCGCCACGATCCATCGTCGCAATCAGCCGCCCACCGGGCAGACAGCAGATGCCCGGCGTGTAGCAGTACACGTGCTGCGGGTCTGGTGATTCGTAGACCACAGAGAACTCGTTGGCGAGGGGCTCGATCTTCCTGACTCCCTTCGAGGCGGCCTGATCTGCAGCAGCGCCCGAGACGCCGGCGGCAGCGGCAAGGCTGGTGCTGGCAACAAAAGTACGACGGTCCATGGACACAACCTCCACGCGATTGAGGTGCCACTCGTGACTTCAGCGACCGGGCATCGCTGCGGTCGCGGCGCTCACCTGTTACGCGGCCAGGACTTCCTCGCCGCAGGCCTGGGGACCTGCCCTGACACTGCACCACCCGGAGCAGAATCCCGAGCCGGGGTGCAGGGGATGGGCGAACAGGCTATAATGGGTTGTGTAGAAACCATTACTGCTTCCCAAAGGTAGCGTCCAAAGCCGTGAGACCCGTCACCGCATATCGTCCCAAGGCGCGTCGCGACCCGCAGGTCACCCACCTCTTCTGGCAGGGGGTGTACTACGGCATCGTCGTCGGTCTCCTCGCAGGGGCAGGTCTGTGGGGCTTTCTGCTGCTGGGTGGCGCTGGACCTGCGCTGGCGGCTGACAGGGGTCGCACGCTTCTGACCCTCGTGAGTTGCGGCGTCTTCGGCGGCGGCCTCATCTGCGTCTGGGTCTGGGGCTACCAGGCTCTTCTGCTCACAGGCCCCGAGATCGTCGCATCCTTCGGTGACCGTCTCGGCCGGTTGGTCGGCCTCTTTTTCCGCGACGAGGAGATGGAAGACCGCGAACTGAGGGTTGCTGCAGCCTCACAGGACCTGGCGCGTGGTCTGCTGGCTCTTCCGGCGGGTGTTCCACTGATGGTCGTCCTCGGCTTCCGCGGGAAGCTGGCGCAGCTAGCTACCTTGCCACTGGGCCTGCTGTCGGGGCTGTCGGCCATCGCCTGGGTTCTCCTGATCGCAGCCGGCTGGCAGTGGCTGCTCTTCGTGAAGCCGAAGGAACCGCCCAAGCCCGTCGTGGCCTCTCCGCAGGAGCGACTTGACACCGCCCGTCAGGAAGCCGAGATGGACAGTGCGCTCCAGTTGGCGGTCGCAAAGGCCCATCGGGCACGGGTTGCGGGCGAGCCGGACAAGGCCATCAAGATCCTGGAGGAAGCGCTGCGCGACGCCGACTTGCAGGGCCGCAGTGTGGCACACCTCCAGCTTCACCGTCTCCTCGGCTGGCTCTATGCCAAGCAGGGGAACGTCGACGGCGCCATGGTGATGTTCCAGACGGTGACGCGCCTTGCGGCACCCGGGAGCCCCGAGATGCAGGAAGCGCAGGCGGCCCTGGAGCGCTTGACCCGCAAGGCCGAGGCAGCCTCCGGAGTGCCGTCAGCACCGGTCCCGACCAAGGTGCTGGATCAGGACACAGCACCGGCAGGCCCGTCCAGTTCTGCCACCGATGCTGCACCGCTCTCGCCGGAGCAAGGTCGCAGCATCGAGCCGCAGAAGAAGAGCCGCTAGGCACGGGGATTGCGTCGCAGGCAAGAGGCTTTGCAGGCATGGCACGTATCGAAGATAGCAAGGGCCGGGATGACGACAACTCGGGCTACACTCGCCTGCTGGGCCTTCCGGAGCTCGGCCAGTTGCTGAGTCGCATCCATGCGACCGTCATCCGCAACGGCAACGAGCTTGAGAGCGTGCTGGCTCAGCGCTGCCCTTACCGCTCCGCAGGTCTCGCAGACCTGCTCCAGGGAGCGCTGCGTCTGCTCGAGCAGCCGATTGAGGTCTTCTTCGGCGAAGCACTCCACGTCGGACCGGCGGACCATCAGATCACGGCCGATGTGGTCATTCTCAGCCACGAAGAGCATCGCGTGCGCGCGATCGAGATCAAGGAGGGCGACCTCTTCGACACAAAGAAGGCCGACGGAGAGCTTGGCAGCCTGCGACCGCTGGCAA
This sequence comes from Armatimonadia bacterium, assembly GCA_039679385.1. NCBI lineage: Bacteria > Bacillati > Armatimonadota > Armatimonadia > Armatimonadia bacterium. The sequence continues at coordinate 78,935 of JBDKVB010000121.1, forward strand.
CCCTCCTTGGGCAGCGCCTGGGATACCGTCCGAGCTACCACCTGTGCTGCTTCAACCAGGAGGACAAGGCGATCAGCGTTCGGGGCCTCAAGGGGCGGTTCGACGAGGACCAAGTGATGACCGGTCGCGAGTTGTGCGCTCTCCTTGGGGTCGATTATGACGCGGTGCGGCGTGAGCGCGAGGACGACGTGCGCGCCAACTTCGAGTACCTGACCGGCGAGCTTGCCGGGATACCGCAGATCAGGGACGCCGTAAGCCGCAAGATGGGGGTTGCTCGCGCGGAGGGTGACTGGTTCTAGTGTCCTGAGGCTTGTGTCGTGTCGCCGATCTTTCGGTGTGGCGTACACCGCACGGCAACCCTTGCAGTCGAGGGCTCCGTTGCGGGGCCGAGATTCTCGAGTACCAAAGGGAGGTCCAAGATGGCCAAGAAACTCATGACCTGTGAGCACTGCCAGGGCAAGAAGAACTGCACCACCAGCGGGGGCAAGAGCTGCCGCATCTGCATGGAGGCGGCCGGGATGGGTCGCAGGCAGTGGGCGACTGTTCGTTGCTCCTACTGCGGTGGGCGCGGGAAGTTGTGGGTCGAGGTTGAGGAGCCGGAGGCGGCGGAGTCTGCGGAGGCCGAGAAGCCGACGGAGTAGCCCCTTCAGACCACCGTGCAGGCCTCCGCGTGCGGGCAGAAAGTGGCGCAACTGGATGTAACTGTGACTGTCCAAGAAGTTGACGCGATCTAGTGCCTATGCTATAGTCGCTACGGGGTGGCGTCCTTTCGTGGCGCACCCCATCTCCGGCGTTTCGTTTCGCCCTTTCCCGATACGGGCCAAAGAAGGGAGGCACCTCCAGGCCTGGGAGATGGAGCTTGTGGAGCGAGACGGTGTGGGTATCGCACACGCGGCCGACGCATGGTGAGGAAACTTTGGAAACTCTCCATCGTGCGGCGCCGATCGCAGCTATGCCCACTTCAGCGGGCCCCCGCCCAGGGCAATTCGGGGGTACCTCTCCGGAGCAACATGAGGAGGGTAAAACAATACCATGAAGAAGCTCGTACTGTGTGTAGCGGCCTTTGTCCTTGTGGTTTCACCGGTTCTCGCTCAGGGTACCGCGAAGGTGAACCCGGCAGAGACCGTGCCGTTTGATCACTGGGCGTACGATGCGGTGCAGCGCCTGGCCGAACAGGGTATTGTCATTGGTTATCCCGATGGCAGCTACCGCGGCGACCGCGCAATGACCCGCTATGAGTTCGCAATGGCGATCTCCCGCCTGCTCGACGTCATTCCCGCTGCTGCCCAGGGCCCCAAGGGCGATCCGGGTAAGGACGGCCGCTCCGGTGCTGCCGGCGCGACCGGCGCAACCGGCCCGATGGGTCTCACTGGTCCTGCTGGTCCGAAGGGCGACATGGGCCCTGCCGGTCCGAAGGGCGATAAGGGCGACGTAGGTCCGATGGGTCCTGCCGGCCCCGCTGGCGCTCCGGGTGCTCCCGGTGGCGAGCGCGGTCCCGTGGGCCCGACCGGCCCGAAGGGTGACATGGGTCCCGCCGGTCCGATGGGCGCTCCTGGCCCCGTCGGCCCCAAGGGTGACCGCGGTCCGATCGGCCCGATGGGTCCTGCCGGTCCTGCTGGTGTTGCCGGTCCTGCTGGCCCCGTGGGTGTTGTTGGCCCCGCCGGTGCCAAGGGTGACAAGGGCGATGCCCCGACCCCCGATGAGGTCCGCGCGATCTGCAAGCAGCTCCTCGACGAGTTCGGCAATGACATCAAGGCCATCCGCGACGACCTCGATTACCTTGAGGACGACGTGTATGATCTCGGCGACCGCGTAGCATGGCTCGAAGAGAACGCCAAGGGCCCGAAGGCCACTGGCTACTTCGACTATCGCATCGGCTACACGGGCGACAGCCTCCAGTCCGGCGCAGAGTTCGACAACCTGACCGCGAAGTTCGGTATCGAGGGCAAGGTTACCAACGCGCTGAACGCCAAGCTGTCCTTCAAGTACCGTGACACCGCCGATAATGGTCGCGCCTGGTTCAACGAGACAGCAAGCCAGCTCTACGGCGATGCTGCTGTCGATGGCAACGACGCCGAGCAGATCTGGCTGGACGAGGCAACTCTGTCCTTCGCCACCAAGGGTCTCCTCTCCGCCGACTGGACCGTCGGTCGCCAGTTCGTGGACTACGGTCTCGGCCTGGTCGTCAACAACGAGCGCGAGTCCATGCAGGGTCTCCGGGCGAAGTTCACCAACGTCTGGAATACCAATCTGGACTTCGACGTGTTCGCTGGCGGCGCCAACTACAACTTCGACCAGCCGGTAGGCACCACCCCTGACGCCGATGCCGACGGTTACCTGGCAATGGCTCTCGCCTATGGCCGCCCGAGCTGGAAGCTCACTGGCACCTACCTGCACGATGGCTATGGCAACGAACGCGCCTGGGGCGCCGACTTCTGGGCCAAGTTCTGGGGTCGCGAGCTTTACGCTTCCTACGGTGAACTCGTGAAGTCCCGGGCCGGCGTGGATGTCGACAACTACAGCCACAACACCCCGGTCGCTCTCATGGCCATGCTGGATGTCTGGAAGAGCAAGAACTTCGCTCTCCGCGGCTTCTACAGCGATGTAGATGCCGAGTACGACATCTGGTCGAGCACGCTCAACCCGTACTACGAGACCTACCGCAACACCAACAGCCTCGCCATCCCGTGGGAACGCTGGCTCCGCAACCCGCTTGCGATGACCAACGTCGAAGCCCTGGGTGGCCAGCTCGAGTTCAACCTCGGCAGCACCCCCTTCGAGATCGCGTACTATGATCTCGACTGCAACAGCCGCTACTGGAACAAGTCCGCGTACGCTGGCCTCACCAATGCCAGCTCCGCTGCGAACGTTGACGGCGACGTCCTGCCGTACAACAAGCTGTTCTCGATCCGCATGAGCAAGGAAGTCGCCGACGGCGTCAAGGTCGGCCTGACCTACGCTCAGCAGAGCGCAAACAGCGACTTCTCGCAGGCGCTCGAAGACCAGAAGCTGCTGTCCGCCGAGGTCACCGTGGGCTTCTAGCCCAACTGACCAACCGTTACACAGAGGGCTCCGCAGCGATGCGGAGCCCTTTTTCTTGCGCCGGGTTCTTGCGTTCCGGCCCTATCGCGAACACGGCCAAGCAAAACGCCCCGCCAAGAAGCCTCGGCGGGGCGCTGCTGTATCCCCGATCCTTCCCTGGTCCTACGGACCACCCTACTTCGCGCGGACGTAGGGCTGCAGCTTCTTCGCAGCCATGTCCTTGCTCAGCCGCGGGTAGTGCGGGAGATCAGCCGAGTACCCGGCAGTGAGGCCCTTGGTGAGCGGCTTCACGTAGTCGATGAACTCCTTCGTCACACCGTTCTGGCGGCTGTTGAGCCACTCGAGCGGCACGCTGCGCACCTTGTCGGCCACGCTGACGAGAGAGGTCGTGCCGGTCTCGAACTCGTAGGGGTCGTCGTTCTTGCGCTCGATCGTGACCATTACATCGGTCTCGCCCCGAACAGCGCGCTCGACGGCATCCGCGCCCACGGCGTAAGCCTGGTCGAGGTCCGGCTGCGACTGCCCCCAGGCGAAGCACCGCTGCAAGTTCCCCAGCTTGTCGTTGCGGGCGCGAACGCCCAACTCCTCCTCGATCATGTCGCCGACAGCCTGGGCCACACCGCCCAGACGCCCGTGTCCAAACTCGTCCACCTTCTGCGAGGTGGTGCCGAGGCTCGAGTCCGCGAAGGCGAAGCCCTCAGACACTGCGACGACCAAGTAACCGTACTCCTCATAGCACGCCCTGCAGTCCGCGAGGAACTCGTCCGGGTTGACCTTAACTTCCGGCAGATACACGAGGTGAGGGGCCATGTAGTCGTCCAGCCGACCGACCTGAGTCGCGCCCGTCAGCCACCCCGCGTTGCGTCCCATGATCTCGACGACCTCGATGTTGCCGAAAGCCTCGGCGTCCTTCGCAGCAAACTGGCAACCGGCTGCAGCAAAGCGCGCTGCGGATCCGAAGCCGGGGCAGTTGTCGGTGAAAACCAGGTCGTTGTCGATGGTCTTCGGAACGCCGATGACCTGCATCTCCCAGTCGCTCGTCTTTGCCAGCTCGGAGATCAGGTGGCAAGTCAACTGGGAGTCGTTGCCGCCCGTGTAAAAGAAGTACCGGATGTTGTGAGCCTTGAAGACCTCCATGCAGCGCTCGAGGTCCGGCTGCTTCGGCTTCATGCGGCAGGTACCCAGCGCAGCCGAGGGCGTGAGCTTCAGCTGCTCAAGGACACCCGGGTCCTCGTGGTACAGGTCGAACATATCCTCATTGAGTATCCCGGTGATGCCGTGAGCAGCACCGTAGAAAGACTCGATCTGCTCGTACTTGCGGCCCGTCTGAACCGCACCTATGACGCTCGCGTTGATGACCATCGTCGGCCCGCCGGACTGGCCGATGAGTGCGTTACCTTTGGGTGGCATAGTGGCCTTCCTCCTATGGGTAAACCGGGTGAAGCACCTTCACATAAGGTTATAATGAACATAACCTCTAGCTGCATCCCTAGTCAAGCTATTCGCCATCGATGCCCCAGATCCCTTTGGCTCCGTGCGCTCTGTCCTTGCCCTTGCCGGTCCATCTCCCCTGCTTCAACCCCCTGGCTGGCTTCCTCAGTCCCGTGGGCGACCGACTACTGCGCCCACAACCAAGTGTCCCAGCAGGGCTCCGTCGGTGCCGCTGACAGACGCTGAACAAGAGGATGGGGGCCAAGCGCCGAGGCCGGCACGCGGGACCGTCGGCCGATAGCGAGAGGAGCGACAGGCCTAGGCCTGTCGCTCCTCGTCACTTCCGATTGCTACCACCCAGACAGATCGTGTCCGGGGGATTCGCAACTACATGTTCTCGACTGCGGACGGAGCGGCTTCGACGTTCATAGCTGGCTCAGCAGTCATGTTCTCGGTCGCCACCGGGGCGGTTGCCTCTGCGCCGGCGTCGGCGGGGCTCGGCTCCTCAACGGTTACGTTGTTGTTGTCGGCCGACGGCTTCGGGCAGCCAACCAGAGTCAGGACAGCGGCGAGGAACACAACGACGAGTACAGCGGCGAGCAGTGACTTGTGCATGTCATACCATCCTTTCGCGATTTGCGTCTCCCCACGACTAAGTCGGTTCGACGGTACAACCGTCGCCGGTGCGACGGTAACTGCCACGAGATAACAGGTTACCAAGAATCCGCAGAGCCGTCAATGCGTCTCCCTGGCACCTAGAACATCCGCGATCGAATGCGGACGTTTGAGACACTCCACCACCTCGGCAATCTCCTCGGCCGTGATCGATCCCAGCCTGCGGATTGCACTCCCCCGCTCAACGGCTCCCTCTTCTGCCACCTCAGCATTGCCAAAGGCACTCAACGCAGCCTCGGCGAAACCCGCATGCTCCAGGCAGACCCCGATCCACCGCGACAGGTAACTGTCCAACTCGCCACCTGATAGCCCACACTCAAAGGAGGCAACCGCCCTCAGCATCGCATCACGATAGCCGGTCTCGTCCAGCACGGTCCGGACGCCAGACTGTGCGTCGACCGCGGTGAACGCACGCTCCGCGAGCACATACCTGCTGAACCCGAGACCGAAGTGCAGGACGGGGTGATCGGCGCCCAGTCCCAGGGCCTGCTCAAGGTACTCTGCGGCCCGATCGAACAGAGACAACTGATACGCGCAAGAGGCGGCGAGGACGAGACGCGTGATCTCGTCGCCCTGGCCAACCACCTGCGCTTCGCATGCCTCTGCCAGGACACTGCGCAGCAGCGCGCGCCTCTTGTCCAAGAGCGAAACGACGTCGCCAAGCTGCCTGGCAGACCCGTGGGGCCCAGTTAGGCCGCGAAGCTGAAGGTGATAGTTCAGCTCACGTGTCAGCAACTCCCTGAACAACCGCGTCAGCGACGGACAGGACAGACCTGCCTCCACTAGTCGGCTCATGGTGAGCCGATGAAACGCCAGGGATAGATGCGACACGCTGTCGAAGGCCCCCAGCTCCTCGACCATTGCCTTGATCTGGTCCATATGGTCTATGCACCGCCTCCCGAAGGGCGGGGCACCCCTCCGCCACACGCCCCGCCGATCCCAGCAAAGCGCCCGTGTTAGGCCGCGGCGGCATTCGCAGAGGCATCCAACCACGCAGGCATCCGGAGCTGCTACTTCAGTTCGACCTTGCCACCCGCAGCCTCGATCTTCTCCTTCACTGCGTTCGCGTCGTCCTTGCTGACTTCCTCGGCGACCACTGCGCCCGGCGCGGACTCGACGAGTTCCTTGGCTTCCTTGAGACCGAGGCTGGTAACCTCGCGCACGGCCTTGATGACCTGGATCTTCTCCGGGCCGATCTCGGTGAGGACTACGTTGAAGCTGTCCTTCTCTTCCTCTTCGGCTGCTGCCCCGGCGCCGGGCATGGCGGCCACGGCGATCGGAGCTGCTGCGGTAACGCCCCACTGATCCTGAAGCTTGTCTTTCAGCTCGACGAGCTCGAGTACGCTCAGACCGTTGATTGCGCTGATGATTTCGTCAACCGTCACGTGTATCCCTCCTGAATTCCCCACTCGGGCCTGCCATGCAGACCGGTTCCCGCCCGTATGACGGGCTTGTTCCGCGTCGCTCACCTTCGGCGCGCGGGTATGTAGCATCACCACGAGCTATGCACCGGCGATACTAGCTCTCCTGCTTGTCGACTATCGCCTGCAGTGTGTAGACAACGTCTGACAGCAGGCCATTGACCGTGTTGAGCAGTGCTGTCGGCGGCCCGGCAATCGCCCCCACGACGGAGGACTTGATCTGGTCTACCGGCGGAAGCTCTGCCAGCGCCTGGGCGCCCGCACCCTCGAAGAGACGTCCGTCCACGAAAGCGGCCTTGATCATCCACTTCTGCGTGTCGAGAGTGAGCTCCTTGTTGAACTCCTTCATCGCACGCGCAGGAGCGAAGGCATCTTCGCCGCAGAAGGTCACCGCAGTCGGTCCCGCAAGGAACTTGACGAGACCCTCCCCCGGCGTCCCTTCCAAAGCCAGTGCCAGCAGACGGTTCTTGACTACCTCGATCCGCCCGCCCGCGTCGGTCACCTTCCGGCGCAGAGACGTGAGCTTGTCCACGCCCAACCCTTCGTACTCGGCCAGGAACATACCACCAGCCCCTGCCACGCTCTCCTTGAGTTCAGCGACCCGCGCTTCCTTTTCGGGAGTCGGCATTCGTTCACCTCCTCTACCGTGGGGGCCCGGAGACCCAGAGGGTCTCACGTAGCCCCATCAGATTCATGTGTATACCGCACAGAACCAAAACGGCGGCAGCCCTGAGGGTCGGGACCGCCGCCGTAAGCGACAGAGGAGAGCGCGCGGGTCACCCCGCAAGGCTCTGCTATCCCGGCCTCGGTCGGCGGACGACGAGCGTCCCTTAGGCTGCTGCGCCGACTGTCTAGGGCCTTCTCAGAGACCGGGCGAACCCGGTCACCGTTTTCAAAGGAACCGACCTCTCACAGCCTTCGCCCTCACCTACTGGATGCGCGTCCCCAGTGTATCCAGGTCCAGCCGGATTCCAGGTCCCATCGTGCTCGAGATCGCGGCGGTGCGGATGAACTTCCCAGTGACTGCCGCGGGCCGCGCCCGATTGACCGTGGTGAGGATGCTCAACAGGTTCTCCACCAGCTGCTCCTCGGTGAAGGACAGCTTGCCAATACCCGCGTGCAAGCCGCCGCCACGGTCCATGCGGTACTCCAGGCGCCCACCCATCAGTTCACGAACCGCCTGGCCTACGTCAGGGGTGATGTTGCCCGCCTTCTTCGAAGGCATCCTCGGGCCGAGCTTGCGACCGAGCGGGCCGATGATACGCATCATCTGAGGCTGCGCGACCAGAATGTCGAAGTCTTCCCATCCCTCAGAGATGGCCTGGACGAGATCCTCGCCGCCGACACGCACTGCACCGGCCTCTTCTGCCTCCCGCGCGGCATCGCCCTCGGCAAAGACGGCGACCTTCGGCTGCTTACCAGTGCCATGCGGCAGCGTCGTCGTACCTCGGACGGTCTGGTCGCCCTTGGCCGGGTCGGCACCGAGCTTCAGATGGAGCTCCAAGGACTCATCGAACTTGGCGTTCGCATACTGCTTTGCGAGCGCGACCGCCTCTTCGGGTTTGTAGCTCTCGGTACGGCTCGTCTTCTTCAGGTTCTCAGACACACGCTTGCTATGCTTCGGCATCCGTAACACCTCGTCCGTCGGAGGCGGCAGCCGACACCCTCGTCGACCGCTCCCACCCTCTGGTGGTAGAGTAAGCGGGCAGCCCTTGGGCGCCACCCGCAGGTACAACCAAGCGGAACAGAGCTGGACTAGTCAGAGATGACTTCGATGCCCATGCTGCGGGCCGTACCGCTGATGATCAGCATAGCGGCTTCGACGTCCCGCGCATTGAGGTCCGGCATCTTCTTCACGGCGATCTCCCGAACCTGAGAGGTCGTCAACTGCGCGACCTTCTCCTTGTTCGGGACGCCGGAACCCTTGGCAAGCGCAGCGGCCTTCTTTAGAAGACTCGAAGCCGGCGGGGTCTTGCAGATGTACGTGAAGCTGCGGTCCTGGAAGACCGTGATCTCCACGGGGATGATGTCGCCCATCTGCTGCACCGTCTTCTCGTTGAAGGACTTGCAGAACTCCATGATATTGACGCCGTGCTGACCCAGCGCCGGACCCACAGGCGGCGCAGGATTAGCCTTCCCGGCCGGGCAATGCAGCTTGATGACGGCGAGAACCTTCTTTGCCATGCTCAATACCCCTTAGACTGCGGCCCGATTGGAGCCGCCCCGACTGGTCCAGCATCTGCCTGACCAGGCATCATTGTCGATATCCCAAGCTCGCGGCCAGATCTACCGACGGCACACCAGCTTCGACGACCAGCCACTACAGCTTCTCAATCTGCGTAAAGTCGACCTCTACCGGAGTCTCACGCCCGAAGATCGAGATCAGAACCTTCACCGTTTCCCGCTCGGGATTCACGTCCACGACTTTCCCACTGAACTCGTTGAAAGGGCCCTCGGTGATGCGCACTGCCTGCCCCGACGTCCAGATCGTCTTGGGCTTTTGGGCCTCTTCACCGACGGTCCGCAGCAACGCTGCGACTTCGGAGTCCTTCAGTGGAACCGGAGTATCCGCGGAGCCCACAAAGTGCGTGACCCCAGCGGTGCGCTGGATCAGGTGGCGCATCGGGTCCGTTAGGTGCATCTGCACCAACACATAGCCCGGGTACACCTTACGCTTGACCTCCCGGCGCTTACCCGCAGAAGACCGGATCTCGGTCTCCGTCGGGACCAGAATGCGCCCCAACAGGTGGCCCATATCCTCCGCTTCCACCATCTTCTCGATTGTGGCTTTGACCCGGTTCTCCTTGCCGGTCAAAGTATGGACCACGTACCACTGCATGAAAGGGGCTCTCCTTCGTGCGCACCGTGACGCCCACTCAACCTAATGCGCCAGACCAAGCAACCTCATGACCTGCATACAGACGACATCCAAGATGGCGACCCAGGCAGAAACGACGGCGACTGCCAAGACGACGACGACGGTGAAGGAATAGGTCTCCTCATGGCTGGGCCAAACCACCCGTTGGAGCTCTGCACGCACGTCTTTCAGGAACCGCCATAAGTTGACGAAGGGCCGAGCCAGTCGTGAGAGGAAGCCCGCCCCCTGCGCTTTTGCCGTGGCCATATGTGAGGACCTCGCCTGAGCCGTCCGAAAGGTGCACCCCAAGTAAGTTGTTGTGAACTGGCCGCGTTTCCCTCGGGAAACCGCCACCACCGCGTGCACGCACTTTTTGTTGAGAGATGGCAGGGGCGGCCGGACTTGAACCGACAACCTACGGTTTTGGAGACCGCCGCTCTACCAATTGAGCTACGCCCCTGCAGATCCGGCACTTCGCGCGACTACTTGCGCAGACGCTGCTCGGTGTGCTCGGTGTGCTCGTTACACTTCCGGCAATGCTTCTTCAGAGACAGGCGATCCGAGACATTCTGCCGGTTCTTCGTCGTCAAGTAATTCTGGCTCTTGCACTTCGTACACTGCAAAATGAACTTTGTCTGTGGCACAGTCAGCACCTACCCGCACAAGCTGCCGGAAACGCCCTGGATGGTTTTCTGTTGGAGACGGGGCGCAGCAAACCGCGCCCCGGTTTCAATCTTCCGCTACTACTCAAGGATCTTGGTGACGACGCCGGCGCCCACGGTATGCCCGCCTTCGCGGATCGCAAACCGAAGACCCTCTTCCATGGCGATCGGAACAATCAGCTCCCCGCCGATCCGCACGTTGT